>NZ_JBPFDE010000009.1:0-207289 GCF_051025595.1 Pantoea phyllosphaerae | reverse complement strand
GCGCTCTTAGCTCAGTTGGTTAGAGCACCACCTTGACATGGTGGGGGTCGATGGTTCGAGTCCATTAGAGCGCACCACTCTTGCTGTTTTCCTTCCTTGCGCAACATCGCTTTTTATTGATCTCCGTCGTTTCCTTCTCTGCTTTTTAATTGGTTTTCGGATACTTAGCGTCTATACTATCCCGCGTTGTTCCACTTGAAAGGTTTCAGCGCGGCGTGCCTATGGCGATAACTCAAACTCTTTGCGCAACACGCTATTGTCGGTTTCCAGACGTAACCGCACAACTTCCCTGCACGCTCAGCCTGCGTCACCTATTCTTACGTTGTACTGTCCGTTTCGTTATCAACCAGAATTCTCATTTCGGTGCGTCGTCATCGAATCCCAACCTTCGTCATCCATCACAACTTACAGATAACCTGTCATGAAAAAGACCAAGATCGTTTGTACTATCGGCCCGAAAACCGAATCAGAAGAGATGCTGACCCAGCTGCTTGAAGCCGGCATGAACGTTATGCGTCTCAACTTCTCGCACGGCGACTACGCCGAGCATGGCCAGCGCATCACCAACATGCGCGCGGTAATGCAGAAAACCGGTCGTCAGGCTGCCATTCTGCTCGATACCAAAGGTCCGGAAATCCGCACCATGAAACTGGAAGGCGGTAACGATGTTTCCCTGAAAGCGGGACAGACCTTTACCTTTACCACCGACCAGAGCGTGATCGGTAACAGCGAACGTGTTGCCGTCACCTACGCGGGCTTCACCGAAGATCTGAAAATCGGCAACACCGTGCTGGTGGACGATGGTTTGCTCGGCATGGAAGTCAAAGAAGTCACGGAAAACACCGTGGTATGCACCGTGCTGAATAATGGCGACCTCGGCGAGAACAAAGGTGTTAACCTGCCAGGCGTCTCTATTCAGCTGCCTGCGCTGGCGGAGAAGGACAAGCGTGATCTGATTTTCGGCTGCGAGCAAGGCGTCGACTTTGTGGCGGCTTCCTTTATTCGCAAGCGCTCCGACGTGCTGGAGATCCGCGAACATCTGAAAGCCCACGGCGGCGAGCATATCCAGATCATCTCCAAAATTGAAAACCAGGAAGGCCTGAACAACTTCGACGAAATCCTCGATGCTTCTGACGGCATCATGGTGGCGCGCGGCGATCTGGGTGTAGAAATCCCGGTGGAAGAAGTGATTTTCGCGCAGAAGATGATGATCAAGAAGTGCAACAAGGCGCGCAAGGTCGTGATCACCGCGACCCAGATGCTCGACTCAATGATCAAGAATCCGCGCCCTACTCGCGCGGAAGCGGGCGACGTAGCCAACGCCATCCTCGACGGCACCGATGCGGTTATGCTTTCCGGTGAGAGCGCTAAGGGCAAATATCCGCTGGAGTCAGTGACCATTATGGCCACCATCTGCGAGCGTACCGACCGCGTGATGAAGTCGCGCATCGACGCGCTGGAAGACTCCCGTAAGCTGCGCATCACAGAAGCCGTCTGCCGCGGCGCGGTGGAAACCGCCGAGAAACTGGAAGCGCCGCTGATTGTGGTCGCTACCGAAGGCGGCAAGTCTGCCAAATCGGTGCGCAAATACTTCCCGGACGCCACTATCCTTGCACTGACCACCAATGAGACTACCGCTCGCCAGCTGATTCTGAGCAAAGGTATCGAAACGCGTCTGGTCACCGAGATCGCTTCTACCGACGATTTCTATCGCATCGGCAAAGAAGCGGCGCTGGAAAGCGGCTATGCGCAAAAAGGCGACGTGGTGGTGATGGTATCGGGCGCATTAGTACCAAGCGGTACCACAAATACCGCCTCAGTACACGTCATTTAATTTGTCTGAGCATTTATTTAAAAGCGCCTTCAGGGGCGCTTTTTTTATTCTGTCACTAATACAAAAACGGGAAATTTCCAATCGATAATAACTATTCAATATCCTCCGAAATTAAGGTTAATCCGATTAAATCTCTCTGTTTTCGCTAAATATTTTTATCATATGCGGTTGAGCGCTGCTTCTTTGAGCGAACGAGCAAGTTTAAGCATCTTCTCATCAAAAATTTATTCTCAACTTAAAAAGCTTTGTGTAATACTTGTAACGCTACATGGAGATTAACTCAATCTAGAGGGTATAAATAATGAATCGTACTAAACTGGTACTGGGCGCGGTAATCCTGGGTTCAACTCTGCTGGCTGGTTGCTCAAGCAACGCTAAAATCGACCAGCTGTCTTCAGACGTTCAGACTCTGAACGCTAAAGTTGACCAGCTGAGCAACGACGTGAACGCAATCCGTTCTGACGTGCAGGCTGCTAAAGATGACGCAGCTCGTGCTAACCAGCGTCTGGACAACCAGGCTCACTCTTACCGTAAGTAAGAGTTCTGGTATTAAAAATGGCGCCCATGTGGCGCCATTTTTTTTGCCCTGGTTTTGCCGCCTGGGTACGGCGGCGATTATCAGGTTCAGGGCGTCGCCTGCGCGCTCTGCGTCTGTTCTGACGCCGCCTCAGATGGCTTTGTCACTGCCTCCCCGCTCGACACCAGCACCGGCATGCCGGAACGACGCTCCAGCGCCGCTTTGATCAGCGCGCTGTCGCTCTGTGGACTCTTGATAAACTTCTTCATCGCTGGGCTGAGCGATATCGGCATGGTTTGTGGGTCATCTTTATCGCTGTGTGACAGCGGCTGATGCACTTCGATATAGCGCTTGCCATCCGGCTCAACGGCATACTTCACCGGCTGGTTAATCACCTGCACGCGCGTGCCTTTCGGCACGCTGTTGAACAGCGCTTCGATATCCTGCGGACGCAGACGTATGCAGCCGGAGCTGACGCGCATACCGATGCCGAAATCGGCGTTAGTGCCGTGGATCAGATAGTTGCCGCTGCCGCGCGCCAGACGCAGCGCAAAGAGCCCCATCGGGTTTTCCGGGCCAGCAGGCACCACCGCTGGCAGCGTGATGCCATCTTTAGCGTAGCGCTTGCGGATATTGACGGTTGGCGTCCAGGTTGGATTCGGTATCTTCTGGCTGATGCTGGTCACCATCACCGGCGTCGCGGCGCCAAGCTGGCCGATACCGATGGGATAGACGATAACGCTGTCTTCGCCTTTGGGGTAGTAGTAGAGGCGCAGTTCGGCCAGGTTCACCACAATCCCTTCGCGCGGCGTATCCGGCAGCAGCATCTGCTGCGGCACCACCAATTGCGTGCCCGCCTTCGGCAGCCAGGGATCGGTGCCTGGATTCGCCTCCAGCATGCTCAGCAGACCAATCTGGTACTTCGCCGCAATCGCTTCAAGAGGACGTTTGTCGTCGGGAACGGTGGTTAGCTGATTTTCGCCGATAAGGCGGCTGTCGGCGGCAGGAAGCGGGTATTCCGTGGAGAAAGCCGGCGCGGCAAGTCCAACGCTTAGCAGCAGCGCACCGGCGAAACGTAAGGCTGATTTCATGCAATCTTCTCTTTCAGATAAAAAAACAGACGCCTGTTGGCGTCTGCTAGTTTAACTCAGAGGAGATTTTGAGCGTTATGGCGAATTGCCCGAATCATCGCCTCCAGGCCCTGCGACCGGGACGGCGTCAGATGCTGGGTTAATGCCAGCTCGGCGAACCAGTGCCGCACGTCCAGCGCGACGATATCGGCTGCCGTCAGGTTCTGGTACAGACTAAACACCACTGCAATCAAGCCCTTAACGATAGCCGCGTCGCTGTCCCCTTCAAACGCCAGGGTGCCGTCACTCTGCGGCGTCATCTTGATCCAGACCTGGCTCTGGCAGCCGGAGATGACATTTTCTGGCTGATGCAGGCTTTCAGATGATTCTGGAAGTTTTGCGCCCAGCTCAATGATGTAAAGGTACTTCTCTTCCCAGTTGGCACAACGGTTAAAGTTGCGCACCAGTTTCTCTTTATCTGGCAACGTGGCCATGAATAACTCCTGAACTCGGCTCAACCGCCCAGCAAACGATGAATACGGGTTAACCCCGCCGCCAGGCGATCGGCCTCTTCTTCGCTGTTGTAGAAGGCGAACGAAGCGCGACACATCGCCGGCACGGCGAAATGGCGCATCAGCGGCATGGCGCAGTGGTGGCCGGTACGGATGGCGATACCGTATTGATCCAGGAAGCTGCCGACGTCGTAGGCGTGATGCTTGCCCAGGTTGAACGCGATGACGCCTGCGCGCGCCTGCGGGCCATAAATCACCAGATCGGGCACCGAGGCGAGCTTGTCGAGCGCGTAGCGCATCAGCGTCTGTTCACGCTGCTGAATGGCCTCAAGACCGATCTCTTCGACATAACGCAGCGCCGCGCCGAAGCCGATAATGCCGCCGGTATTGGGCGTGCCCGCTTCGAAACGCCAGGGGGCCTTGTTCCAGGTAGTGCCGACAGGCAGTACCACCTGATCGATCATCGAACCGCCGCCTTCCCAGGGCGGCATCTCATCAAGCAGCGCTTTGCGCCCGTAGAGAATGCCGACGCCGTTAGGGCCGTAAATTTTGTGGCTGGAGAAGACGTAGAAATCGCAGTCGATATCCTGCACGTCGACCTTGCCATGCATGACGGCCTGCGCGCCGTCTACCAGCGTCACCAGGCCGGCGGCCTTCGCCTGCTCCACCAGTGCTTTAACCGGGTTAACGGTGCCGAGCACGTTGGAGACATGCGTCACCGCCAGCAGGCGCGTACGGCTGTCAATCAGCCCTGCCAGCGCGTCGATGGCCAGCTCGCCGCTGCTGTTCAGCGGCAGCACGCGGATCTCTGCGCCGGTGCGCTGCGCCACCATCTGCCACGGCACGATATTGGCGTGGTGCTCCATCTCGGTAATGATCAGGTTATCGCCAGCCTGCAGCTGGCTTGCGCCCCAGCTGTTTGCCACCAGGTTGATGCCCTCGGTGGTGCCTTTGACAAACACAATCTCTTCCGGCGAGGAGGCGTTAAGAAAACGCGCCGCCTGCAGGCGGACGTTTTCCATATCGGTGGTCGCCTGCGCGCTCAGGCTGTGAATCCCACGATGTACCGCCGCATAGCCATACTGATAAAAATGGCTTTCGGCGTTAATCACCGCCAGCGGACGCTGGGCGCTGGCCGCGCTGTCAAGGTAGGCCAGCGGATGACCGTTGACCTCACGCTTCAGGATCGGGAAGTCGGCCCTGATACGTTCGAGATCGAAGTTCATCATGAGGCATCTCCAGGGAAACGCGCCGCGATGCGTTGCAGAACCGCCTGACGCAGCGTCTCATCATCCAGCGCTTCGGTCAGTTCGGCCGCAAAAGCGTGAATAATCATCTGCTGCGCCGCCTCTTCTGCAATGCCGCGCGAACGCAGGTAGAACATCTGCTCATCATCAATGCGGCCGATGGTCGCGCCGTGGCTGCACTTCACGTCGTCCGCATAGATTTCCAGCTGCGGCTTGGTGTCCACTTCCGCCAGACGACCCAGCAACAGGTTGTTGTTGGTCATCTGCCCGTCGGTTTTCAGCGCGTGCTGCGCCACTTTGATGTGGCCGTTAAACACCGCGCGGCCTTTGTCGCGCGAGATGGTTTTATGCAGCTGACGGCTCAGGCAGTGGCCTTTGTTATGCTCCAGATAGCTGCGGGTATCCGCCACTTCCGAATTCATCGGCAGCACCAGGCTGTTCAGCGACAGCTGGGTGTTCTCGCCGTTGAGCTGCACGCTGGTGTTGTGACGAGAGAGGCCCGCACCCAGCAGGAAGCTGGTGCTGCTCACCTGCGCATCGCGACCGATAACGATATCGTTATGGGCAAAGTGGTAGCTGCTGCTCTCTTCAAACGCCAGCTTGATATGTTTCAGCTGGGCATTGTCGCCGACGGCAAAGGTAAAGCGCGCGCCGGTAAAGTGCTGCGCGCCGTCCAGCGTGACATAATGCTCGATAACCTGCGCCTGTGCGCTCTCTTCCAGCTCGCAATGGTGGCGATGATGCACGGTGTTAAGCGCATCGGCCTGGCCGCTGGTGATATGCAGCAGGTAGAGCGGACGCGCCGCCGCCTTGCCGCGCGCCAGGCGAATCGAGGTGACCTCTTCCGCCAGGCTTTCGGTGAGATGCAAAAAGACTTCCGGCTGCACCGGCGCCGGCAGCGGACGACGCTCGGCGGCGCGGCTGTGCTGAACGGTAAAGCCTTCCGTATCGGCCGCGCTCAGCGACGGCTGAAACTGACCGTCAACAAACACCAGACGGATCGCGTCCAGCGGCAGCGCCAGCGCGTCGACCTGCGCCTGGCTCAGGCTTTTTGCCTGTGGCAGCGCAAACTGGTGGGCCAGCAGCCCATCCAGCGCGGTGTATTTCCAGTTTTCATGCTTACGCGTCGGCAGGCCGACGCGCATCAGCTGCTGCCAGTGCTGCTGAGCCTGCAGAGAGCGTGACTCGCCGCGCGATTCAAACAGGTGGTGCCACTGCTGCAGGGCGTTATCACTCTTCGTCGGTAAGCCAGCCATAGCCTTGCTCCTCCAGCTGTTTCACCAGCGTAAAGTCGCCCGATTTGACGATCTTACCTTTGTACAGCACGTGCACGAAGTCTGGCTTGATATAGTCCAGGATACGCTGATAGTGGGTCACGATGATAAAGGCGCGCTTCTCGTCACGCAGGCTGTTGACGCCTTCCGCAACGATCTTCAGCGCATCGATATCCAGACCGGAATCGGTTTCATCAAGGATGCACAGCTCTGGCTCCAGCGCCGCCATCTGCAGAATATCGTTGCGTTTCTTTTCGCCGCCGGAGAAGCCGACGTTGACCGAGCGGGTCAGCAGATCTTCCGGCATCTTCAGCAGATGGATCTTGTCTTCGATAAAGTCCTGAAAGTCAAAGCGATCCAGCTCTTCTTTGCCGCGATATTTACGCACCGCGTTGACCGCGGTCTGCAGGAAGAACTGGTTGCTGACGCCCGGGATCTCGACCGGATACTGAAACGCCATAAAGATGCCTTCGCCCGCGCGGTCTTCCGGGTCAAGCTCCAGCAGATCTTTGCCTTTAAAGCTCACGGAACCGCCGGTGATTTCGTAATCTTCACGGCCAGCCAGCGTGGCAGAGAGTGTGCTTTTGCCTGAGCCGTTCGGGCCCATAATGGCGTGCACTTCGCCCGGTTTCACTTCGAGGTTAAGACCGCGCAGAATCTCTTTGTCTTCAACGCTAACCTGTAAATCTTTAATGCTTAACATACTTATTCCTTCACATTGCTTCCGGCAACGCGTGTGACGGCATCAGCCCACACTGTGCTCAAGGCTGATGGCTAACAGTTTTTGCGCTTCCACGGCAAATTCCAGTGGCAGCTCAGAGAAAACGTCTTTACAGAAGCCGTTAACGATCATGGAGATCGCATCTTCTTCGCTGATACCGCGCTGGAGGCAGTAAAACAGCTGATCTTCGCCGATGCGTGAGGTGGTCGCCTCATGCTCCAGCTGAGCGGTGTTGTTGCGGGTCTCGACATACGGGAAGGTATGCGCGCCGCAATCGGGGCCGATCAGCATTGAGTCGCACTGGGTAAAGTTACGCGCGTTGGTCGCGGTCGGCATGATTTTCACCAGGCCGCGATAGGTGTTCTGGCTCTTACCGGCCGAGATACCTTTGGAGATGATGGTCGATTTGGTGTTTTTACCAATGTGGATCATCTTGGTGCCGGTATCTGCCTGCTGACGGCCGCTGGTCAGCGCTACCGAGTAGAACTCGCCGATAGAGTTATCGCCGCGCAGGATGCAGCTCGGGTATTTCCAGGTGATGGCGGAGCCGGTCTCGGACTGCGTCCAGGACATTTTGCTGTTCTCGCCTTCGCACAGCGCGCGCTTGGTGACGAAGTTGAGAATGCCGCCTTCGCCTTCGCCGCCTGGGAACCAGTTCTGCACGGTGGAGTACTTCACTTCCGCGTTTTTATGAATAATGACTTCCACCACCGCCGCATGCAGCTGATAAGTGTCGCGCACCGGCGCGGAACAGCCTTCGATGTAGCTGACGTAGCTCTCTTCGTCAGCAATCAGAATGGTGCGTTCGAACTGTCCGGTTTTCGCCGCGTTGATACGGAAATAGGTCGACAGCTCCATCGGGCAGCGAACCCCTTTCGGGATATAGACGAAGGTGCCGTCGGAAGCGACCGCGGAGTTCAGCGCCGCAAAGAAGTTGTCGTTCGCCGGCACGACGGTGCCGAGATACTTCTGCACCAGCTCAGGGTGTTCCTGAATCGCTTCGCCAAACGAGCAGAAAATAATGCCCTGCTCCGCCAGCTTGCCGCGATAGGTGGTGGCGACTGAAACGGAGTCGAAAATGGCATCGACCGCCACTTCGCGTCCTTCGCGCACCGGCACGCCCAGCTGATCGAACGCCTTCTCAACTTCCTGCGTCAGGTAGGTGTTGGTCTCTTCGATGCCTGACGACTGCAGCGCGCCCGGCTCAGAGGCGCAGCTGTCGTCGCAGTTGCCGCATGACGGCGCCGAATAGTAGCTGTAATCCTGATAATCCAGTTTGTCGTAATGCGCTTTCAGCCAGTGCGGCTCTTCCATTTCAAGCCAGGCGCGAAAGGCTTTAAGACGAAACTCCAGCATCCACTCTGGCTCGTTACGTTTAGCCGAGATCGCGCGCACCACATCTTCGTTGATGCCGTGCGCCATTTCGTCGGTTTGCAACTGGGTAAAGAAGCCCTCTTTGTAATTGAGCTTGCCTTCCCACATTTGTACATCGTCAGATGTTTCGCTGTGTCGTGACATATTTCACTTACTCGACGCCAAAGCTTTCACCGCACCCGCAGGCGTGTTGAGCTTTAGGGTTATTGAATTTAAAAATCTGGTTCAGGCCTTCGCGGACATAATCCACTTCCGTACCGTCGATAAACGGCATCGCCTGAAGCGGCACGTAAAGCGTTGCGCCGTTATGGGTAAACTGCAGGTCGTCGTCGGCAGGCGTTTTCACCAGATCCATAACGTAACCAAAACCGGCACAGCCGGATTGCTTCACGCCCAGATGCAGACCTTTTACTTCAGGATCTTGCGCTACCAGGCTAAGAATTTGCTTTGCCGCGGAATCAGTCAGCGTGACCCCTTTCCAGACGAAATCATCAGGAGAGAACGTTGCTGCATTTACAGATGCCATGTTGTTACCTCGTAAGTCCGGACCTTTTCAGGCTATCCCCCTATGGTAAGGATCTGGGCGATCACTTCAACCTCTTGTTTTGCAGGGATAATCATCTTGTGCTCTTTTTAATCGCTGCTTTCTTAAGCATAGCTGCTTCACAGCCCTTTGCGGCGAGCGCGAGCGCGCCAAAATCTATGACCTAACCTGTTAAAAATACGTAAAATTTTTTTCGGCCAGTTATTAATAATTTCTTATTGATAGGTTACGCCTTTATCGCATGTGCAGAAATTGTTCTTGCCGATTTTATTAACAGGCTAAGTAAATCGTGAAAATTTTCGCACGGCGCAATTGCAATCCGCATCCAGTTGAATATGATAATTATTATCATTCAATATTTGAGGTGGCGCCCATGACGCTCTCAGTCTCTGCCTGGCTACAACGCAAAATCGACGATTACAGGTTTTCCGTACGCGATATCACCGTTGACTTCTACCTGGCGCAGGCAAAACTGAACCGGGCCGACGCGACTATTCATCAGCTGCGCCAGTTCAACGACACCTGTCTGGATATGGCTGAAATCTGCCAAATCAACGGGGACGATCACAGTTATCTGCACGCCATGGGCAAACTGCATCATCGGCTGGTGCAGGAAATGGGCAACAGCGAGCGCGACAGGCTGTTCCGCATCCAGGCTTATCAACTGGCGCGCCTTTCACTCACTCAACTGTGTCATCAGCTGACGCTGGCTGGAGAGTGGGACAAAGCCACCGCGCTGCAAAGCGACTTTGTACGCCATGCGGGCTGGATATTCTAATCCAGCCGCCTCGTGACGTCGCGCACAATTTCATTACATCAGGGTTAATAGCGCCTGAAGTGGATGACGCATGCCATTGCCTTCCAGCCGCTTAACCTGGCTGCGGCAGGAGAATCCGGTCGCCAGGCAGCGCTGACGCGGCAGTTTCTGCAGCTGCGGATGCCACGACAGCCCATAGATCCCCAGCGAGTTATCAAGATTCTTGCTTTCATGGCCGTAGGTGCCCGCCATGCCGCAGCAGCCGACATTAACACTCTCCAGCCGCGCGCCGAAGCGCGCGAAAATATCCTGCCACTGGTTTGGCGTGTTGGGCAACGCCGTCACTTCGGTACAGTGCGCGAACAGATACCAGCTCTCCCCGCTGCCCGGCATCGCTTCGCGCGTGCTGACCACTTCGCGCAGCCACTCATGCACCAGCTGAACGTGAAAGTCGCCGCGCTTGTCGCCGAGCGTCTGCCTGTATTCATCGCGATAGCAGAGCACCGTTGCCGGATCGACACCGACCATCGGCATACCGAGCCTGGCGACCCGATTAAGGAAATCAGCGGTTTTGCCAGCGGTGCGCGCAAAGCGCTGCAGAAAGCCTTTAACGTGCTGCGCCTTGCCGTTCGGCATAAAGGGCAGCAGCACCGGCCGCAGACCCAGCTTTTCGATCAGGCGAATAAAGTCAGCAATCAGCTGCGCCTCGTAGAAGCTGGTAAAGGGGTCCTGCACCACCAGCACCGTTTCGGCGCGCTGTTCGGGGCTTAGCGCCTCAAGTTTCTCCAGCGTCATGCCCATTGCCGGATGGCCGCTCAGCTCCTGCTTCAGCGAAGGGGACGACAGCAGTGGCAGATCGACCATACCGATATGGGTTTTGCTTAGCTCGCGCACCCAAGGCTGGCGCAGAAAGAAGTTGAACGCCCTGGGCGCTTTTGCCATCAGCGGCGCATAGCCCTCGACCGCCGCTACCAGATGGTCGCTCAACGGACGCAGATAGCGCGTATGGTAGAGCTGCAAAAAGCGGGCGCGAAAATCGGGCACGTCAATTTTGATCGGGCACTGGGTCGAGCAGGCTTTACAGGCGAGACAGCCGGACATCGCCTCATGCACCTCGTGGGAGAAATCATATTCGCCTTTGCTGGCGTGCCAGCTGTTGCGCACGCGGCCAATCAGGGCGCGCAGCGACAGGCTGTTTTCCGGCAGCTGCTTTTCAAGCTGCTGCGGATCGACCCCCTGCTCCGCCAGCAGGCGCAGCCATTCGCGCGTGAGGGTGGCGCGTCCTTTCGGCGAATGGATGCGGTTACGGGTAATCTTCATGGAGGGACACATTGGGCTGCGCGCATCGAAATTGAAGCAGAGGCCGTTGCCGTTGCACTCCATCGCGCCGCGCCACTCGCTGCGTACCGATAGCGGAATCTGGCGGTCATAGCGGCCGCGCGTCGTCGCGTCGACCTGCATCATCGGCTCGTTGCTGTCGATGGGGGTACAGATCTTGCCGGGATTCATACGGTTGTCAGGATCGAACGCCGCCTTGATGCGCCGCAGCTCGTTGAACAGCGTTTCGCCGAAGAATGCCGGGCTGTACTGGGCGCGAAAGCCTTTGCCGTGTTCGCCCCAGAGCAGTCCGCCGTAGCGCGCGGTCAGCGCTACCACCTCATCCGACAAGGTTTTCATCAGCATCTCCTGCTGCGGATCGCACATGTCCAGCGCTGGACGCACGTGCAGCACCCCCGCGTCAACGTGGCCAAACATGCCGTAGCTCAGACCATGGCTGTCGAGCAGCGCGCGAAACTCGACGATATAGTCGGCAAGGTGCTCTGGCGGCACCGCGGTATCCTCGACAAAGGGGATTGGCTTGGCGCGCCCTTTGGCGTTGCCCAGCAGGCCGACCGCCTTTTTCCGCATATTATAGATGCGCTCAATGCCGACGAGGTCCTCACAGAGCTGATAGCCGATTACGCCACCCTGTCGCTGCGCCATCAGGCTCTCCAGCCGCGCACAGAGCGAGGCGACCTGCTGCTCGATCAGCGCGCCGTCGTCCCCGGCGAATTCAACGATATTGAGGCCGAGCATCTCTTTGTCCGGCACGTCGGTAATCAGCTCGCGCACCGAATGCCAGACGATATCTTCCCGCGCCAGGTTAAGGACTTTGGAATCCACCGTTTCAACCGACAGCGCTTTCGCCTCGACCATAAAGGGCGCGTTGCGCAGTGCGGAGTCGAAAGAGTCATATTTGATGTTCACCAGCCGACGCACTTTGGGGACAGGCGTGATATTGAGCCGCGCCTCGGTGATAAAGGCCAGCGTCCCCTCCGCGCCGCACAGCAGGCGCGTCAGATCGAAGGTCTGCATATCATCGCTGAAGACGTGACGCAGATCGTAGCCGGTGAGGAAGCGGTTTAGCTTCGGAAATTTTTCCAGAATCAGCGCACGCTGCTCGCGGCATCGCGTCAGCACCTGCTGATAGATGCGCCCTTCCGGCGTCGCGGTCTGCGCCAGCGTCTCCGCCAGCGCGGCGGCCATTGGCCGGGTATCAAGAATATCGCCGCCGAGCAGCACCGCGCGCAGTCCCAGCACATGATCGGAGGTTTTACCGTAGACCAGCGAGCCCTGGCCAGAGGCGTCGGTATTGATCATCCCGCCCAGCGTCGCACGGTTGCTGGTGGAGAGCTCCGGCGAGAAGAAAAAGCCATAGGGCTTAAGCCAGGCGTTAAGCTGGTCTTTGACCACGCCCGCCTCGACGCGCACCCAACCCTGTTCGAGGTTAATCTCCAGGATGCGGTTCATATGGCGTGACATGTCCACTACGATGCCCTGATTCAGCGACTGGCCGTTGGTGCCGGTTCCGCCGCCGCGCGGCGTGAAGATCAGCTCGTTAAAGCGCGCCTCGCCCGCCAGGCGCGCAATTAGCGCGACGTCGGCGGTGGAGCGCGGAAAGAGCACCGCGTCCGGCAGCAGCTGATAGATGCTGTTGTCGGTGGACATTAACAGACGGTCGGCGTAGCTGGTGGCGGTGTCGCCAGTGAAGCCCTGCGCCTTGAGCGCGTCGAGGAATGTCAGCACCCGTTGAACGAGGCCGGGCGCCTGAGAAATCTGTGGGATCATTATTGGGAGACCAGATGTTGTAAACGTTTGCGTTGCTTGTTTTGTCTGAACGTTCCGTTTTAACACATTTTTTTCGCGCTCGCTGTTTTTTCAGAAGAGGGAAAAACCGCCTCTTTCGCCTCTGTCTAAAGGGGCCAAAATAGCTCATCATTAAGCCGGGCCTGATTGCCCCCTAATGAAGGATTATTTGAGGTCGTTGTCTCTTATGAAAAACCTGCACCGCACCACGGATATGCCGCAGCGGCTCTTTACGCTGCTCTTTATCCTGCTGATGATCGTCGCCTGCATCTGGATAGTTCAGCCATTTATACTGGGTTTCGCCTGGGCGAGCATGGTGGTGATCGCCACCTGGCCGCTGATGCTGCGCGTGCAGCGTCTGCTGTGGAACCGGCGTTCGCTGGCGGTCATCGTGATGACGCTGCTGCTGTTGCTGCTGTTTATTATTCCTATCGCGCTGCTGGTCAACAGCCTTATCGACAATAGCGCGCCCGTTATCGCCTGGGCGACGCAGGGTCATATGGAGATGCCGTCGCTGCTGTGGCTGAATGATATTCCGGCCATCGGCGATAAACTCTTCTCCAGCTACCATAAGCTGGTGGCGGGCGGCGGATCCGCCATAATGGCGAAACTGCAGCCCTACGTGGGTCGCACCACCGGCTTCTTTGTCGCGCAGGCGGGCCACTTTGGCCGGCTGATGATCCATCTCGGCGTGATGCTGCTGTTCAGTGCCCTGCTGTTCTGGCGTGGCGAACAGGCGGCGCAGGGCATCCGCCACTTCGCCTTTCGTATGGCGGGCCGACGCGGCGACGCGACGGTGCTACTGGCCGGTCAGGCGATCCGCGCCGTGGCGCTCGGCGTGGTGGTAACCGCACTGGTACAGGGCGTGCTGGGCGGCATCGGCCTCGCGCTCTCCGGCATCCCCTACGCCACGCTGCTCACCGTGCTGATGATCCTCTGCTGTCTGGTGCAGATAGGGCCGCTTATCGTGCTGGTCCCCGCCATTATCTGGCTCTACTGGAGCGGCGACACCACCTGGGGCACGGTGTTGCTCATCTGGAGCTGCGTGGTCGGCACGCTGGACAACGTGCTGCGCCCGATGCTGATCCGCATGGGTGCCGATTTGCCGATGATCCTGATCCTCTCCGGCGTGATCGGCGGACTGGTCGCCTTCGGTCTGATTGGGCTCTTTATCGGTCCTGTTGTGCTGGCGGTCTCATACCGACTGGTCTCCGTCTGGATGCATGAGGCCCCGCCGCCGCCAGAAGGCGATCTCGCCAGCGTGGTCGAGATTCTGTCCGATCACGACGAAGAGCATCTGCCTTCCTGAAACCGGGCTCAGGGCGGTTAATCGCCCTGACTTATTTGCGCAACGTTAATATTTTTTTTCATTAGCAGTTTTTAAGAAAAAACGCAGTTTTCAGCCATGAGGCCGCATATCAGCGTCCAATAGTTTATTTTTCACACTGGTTTACCTCGATTTTGCTGATAAACAGGTGACAAAAGTTTACTGGCTTTAAACTAATAAGAGGATTCTTAAAGACGCAGAACCGCGCGATGAATAACATGATTCCTAAGTTTGAAATCAACCTACTGATTTTTAAACAACCTTTTTCCCCTGAGTAAAGTGAAGAATTGCTGTGTGTAGTCTTTGCCCATCCCCTGTGATGGGCTTTTTTTTGGCCCAAAGAAAGTAAAAAGGCCAGCAAAGCTGGCCTTCAGGCACTAATTTACCTCATTAATCATGCGCTTTTGCTTAACTCAGCCAGCGATATCCAGGTTTCTACCACGGTATCTGGATTAAGTGACAGGCTGTCGATCCCCTCTTCCATCAGCCAGGCCGCAAAGTCCTGATGATCGGATGGCCCCTGGCCGCAGATGCCGACATATTTGCCCTGCCTTTTCGCGGCCTGAATCGCCATCGACAGCAGCGCTTTTACCGCCTCGTTGCGCTCGTCAAACAGCGCCGACACCACGCCTGAATCGCGATCCAGCCCCAGCGCCAGCTGCGTCATATCATTCGAGCCGATTGAGAAGCCGTCGAAATGCTCAAGGAACTGATCGGCCAGCAGGGCGTTGGAAGGGATTTCGCACATCATAATGATTTTCAGGCCGTTCTCGCCGCGCTTCAGGCCCTGACGTGCCAGCTCTTCAACCACGGCCTGCGCCTGCGCCACGGTGCGCACAAAGGGCACCATGATTTCAACGTTGGTCAGCCCCATGTCGTTGCGCACGCGCTTCACCGCTTCGCACTCCAGCGCGAAGCAGTCGCGGAAGCTGTCCGCCACATAGCGTCCGGCGCCGCGGAAGCCCAGCATCGGGTTCTCCTCTTCCGGCTCGTAGCGCTCTCCGCCGACCAGATTGGCGTACTCGTTCGATTTGAAGTCCGACAGGCGCACAATCACCCGTTTTGGCGCGAAGGCGGCGCCGAGGGTGGCGATCCCTTCCGTCAGGCGTGCGATATAGAACTCGACCGGGCTGTCGAAGCCCTTCATCATGCCGCGGATCTGCTGCTGCAGTTCCGGGGTCTGCTGGTCAAACTCCAGCAGCGCTTTCGGGTGCACACCAATCATGCGGTTGATGATGAACTCCAGACGCGCGAGGCCGACGCCTTCGTTTGGCAGGCAGGCAAAATCGAATGCGCGGTCAGGGTTGCCGACGTTCATCATAATCTTCAGCGGCAGCGCCGGCATTTCGTCTACCTGCGAGCTGGTGACGTCGAAATCGATCAGATCGCTATAGACATAGCCGGTGTCGCCCTCGGCGCAGGAGACGGTCACTTTGTTGCCGTCCTGCAGGCGATCGGTGGCGTCGCCGCAGCCCACCACGGCCGGGATGCCCAGCTCGCGCGCGATAATCGCCGCGTGGCAGGTGCGTCCGCCGCGGTTAGTGACGATCGCCGAGGCTTTCTTCATGATCGGCTCCCAGTCGGGGTCGGTCATATCGGTGACCAGCACGTCGCCTTTTTCAATGCGGTTCATTTCGCTGATGTCGTGGATGACTTTGACTTCGCCCGCACCGATGCGATGGCCGATGGCGCGGCCCTCCACTACCACGCTGCCTGTGCCCTGCAGGTTATAACGCTCCATCACCTGCCCATTGGAGCGCACGGTTTCCGGACGCGCCTGTACGATAAAGAGCTTGCCGGTATGGCCATCTTTGGCCCACTCGATATCCATCGGGCGCTTGTAGTGCTGCTCGATCAGCACCGCCTGACGCGCCAGCGCCTGGACCTCCTCATCGGTCAGCGAGAAGCGGTCGCGTTCGCTTTCCGGCACGTCTTCGATACGCACCTGCTCGCCGTGCGACTGCGAATCGGCATAGACCATACGCACTTTTTTCGAGCCCATATTGCGGCGCACAATCGCCGGGCGATCGGCGGCCAGCGTCGGCTTGTGCACGTAAAACTCGTCGGGATTGACCGCGCCCTGCACCACCATTTCGCCAAGACCGAAGGCGGAAGTGATAAACACCACCTGATCGAAGCCCGATTCGGTATCGATGGTAAACATCACGCCCGAAGAGGCGAGATCGGAGCGCACCATGCGCTGAACGCCCGCCGACAGCGCGACGCCGCGATGGTCATAGCCCTGATGCACGCGGTAGGAGATGGCGCGATCGTTAAACAGCGAGGCGTAAACGTGCTTCACGGCGACGATTACCGCGTCATAGCCCTGCACGTTAAGAAAGGTTTCCTGCTGGCCGGCGAAGGAGGCGTCCGGCATATCTTCCGCCGTGGCGGAAGAGCGTACGGCGAACGATGCCTCGGCATCGTCTGCGGAGAGCTGCTCATAAGCCTCGCGAATAGCCGTTTCCAGTTCAGGCTGAAACGGGGTATCCACGACCCACTGACGGATCTGTTTGCCGGCTTTCGCCAGCTCATTGATATCGTCGATATCAGTCTTGTCCAGTAAATCGTAAATGCGCTGGTTGAGGCCGCTCTGCTCGAGGAACTGATTAAAGGCATAAGAGGTGGTCGCATAGCCGTTAGGAACGGATACGCCCAGCGACGACAAATTCGTAATCATTTCACCCAGAGAAGCATTTTTGCCTCCCACGCGATCGACATCGTGCATACCAAGCTGGTTATACCAGAGCACTAACGGCTGTTCGCCTGTAATGGACATCGAGATTATCCTTTTTAAGAATGAATGGGCACATGGAAAATTTAGCTATTCGCAAAATTAGCCTGGCACAATGCGCAATTAATGACTAAATGTTGAATCGTTAAAGCGCGCAATAAATAGCACTTTAGGAATTATTCCGATAATTACGCCAGGTTGCGCAAATTCGCTATTTCCTGCTAAGACTATGATGTTGTTTGTTTTCGCTATCTATCATTGGCTTATCCGCTCTTTTTGTTGCGCAACAATCTGCTACGTTATTTCCCTGCCGCAGGCGGTAATAGCGAGTGAAGCGAAGTTAAAACGCCATTTCATTATTTAGCAGCGTCTCATTTCGCCACCCAGGCGAGAAAAATGAAAAGTTCACATAATTCAGACATGGATTTTTTATTTTGTTTTGAGCGCTAATTAAAGCTGCTAACCTGATGCTATCTCTCTTTGCATAAGGTAAAGGCCATGAGCAGCGAAAGAAGCGTTTTCTATATTTCCGACGGCACCGCGATTACCGCAGAGGTGCTTGGCCACGCGGTGCTGTCGCAGTTTCCGGTGGGCTTCAATAGCCTGACGCTGCCGTTTGTCGAGAATGTGCAGCGCGCCCAGGCGGTGAAGGCGCAGATCAACGCGCTCTATCAGAAAAGCGGCGTGCGTCCGCTGGTGTTTTTCTCTATCGTCACGCCGGAAGTCCGCGACATCATTATGCAGAGCGAGGGCTTCTGTCAGGATATCGTGCAGGCGCTGGTGGCGCCGCTGCAGGAGGAGCTGGGCATGGCGCCCGCCCCGGTGGCGCACCGCACCCACGGTCTCGACGCCAGCAACCTCGGCAAGTACGATGCGCGCATTGCCGCCATTGACTATACCCTGGCGCACGACGACGGCATCTCACTGCGCGGGCTGGAAGATGCGCAGGTGATCCTGCTGGGCGTATCGCGCTGCGGCAAAACGCCGACCAGCCTCTACCTGGCGATGCAGTTCGGCATCCGCGCCGCCAACTACCCTTTTATCGCCGATGATATGGATAACCTTAAGCTGCCCGCGGCCCTGCGCCCCTTCCAGAACAAGCTGTTTGGCCTGACCATCGATCCCGAGCGGCTTGCCGCCATTCGCCAGGAGCGGGCGGAAAATACCCGCTACGCCTCTATGCGCCAGTGCCGGCTTGAAGTCGGCGAGGTCGAAGCGCTGTTTCGCACCCACCAGATCCGTTACCTCAACAGCACCAACTATTCGGTCGAAGAGATCGCCACTAAAATTCTCGACATCATGGGCCTCACGCGCCGCATGTACTGAGGTACCAGCGGCGGCGTTTTTGTAAAGCGCCGCTGCCGTCGCGCAAAATATCTTTTCAGTTTATAGGCTTGCATTCGCAAACTAATAATTTATTGTGATCATCATCACTTCCCGGTATGTCACCGCTGCGAAGAAAAAGCTTTCGAGACGCCCATGAACAAAACTGATGAACTGCGTACGGCACGCATCGGCAGCCTGATTACGCCTGCCGCGTTAGCCGCCGAACACCCTCTCTCCGCCGAGGTGGCGGATAACGTCACGCGCGCGCGCCAGCGCATCGCCCGTATTCTTACCGGCGAGGATCCGCGCCTGCTGGTGATTATCGGCCCCTGCTCGCTGCACGACCCGCGCGCGGCGCTCGACTACGCCCAGCGGCTGAATGCGCTGCGCGAGCGCTATGCCGACCGGCTGGAAATCGTGATGCGCACCTATTTCGAAAAACCGCGCACCGTGGTGGGCTGGAAAGGCCTGATCTCCGATCCCGACCTGGACGGCAGCTTCAACGTTAACCGCGGCATCGGCCTGGCGCGTCAGATCCTGCTCGATATCAATCGTCTGGGTTTGCCTACCGCGACAGAATTTCTCGATATGGTCACCGGCCAGTTTATCGCCGATTTAATTAGCTGGGGCGCGATTGGCGCCCGCACCACCGAGAGCCAAATTCACCGCGAGATGGCCTCTGCGCTCTCCTGCCCGGTGGGCTTCAAGAACGGCACCGACGGCAACGTGCGCATCGCGGTAGACGCGATTCGCGCCTCGCGCGCCAGCCATATGTTTTTGTCCCCCGATAAAGATGGCCAGATGACGATTTACCAGACCAGCGGCAATCCGCACGGCCATGTGATCCTGCGCGGCGGCAAAGCGCCTAACTATCACGCCGACGACGTGGCCGCCGCGGCCGCCAGCCTGCGCGAATTTAACCTGCCGGAACAGCTGGTGATCGATTTCAGCCACGGCAATTGCCTGAAGCAGCATCGTCGTCAGAAAGAGGTAGCGGCCGAGGTGGCGCAGCAGATCCGCGCTGGCTCGCGCGCGGTCGCGGGCGTCATGATCGAAAGCTTTATCGAAGAGGGAAATCAGAAGGTGGTCGCGGGCGAGCCGCTGGTTTACGGCCAGTCGATTACCGATCCCTGCCTCGGCTGGCAGGACAGCGAAGCGGTGCTGTCGCTGCTGGCCGAGGCGGTGAACAGCCGCTTCTGAGCCGTTAGCTGGAGCAGCTCACCTCCAGCGATTTTCCCCAGTCTGGCGGCCGCTGACGATACTCAGCGGCCGTTTCGTCGCTAAAGGGCTGCTGCAGCGCCTGGTGCAGCCGCGCCAGCGCCCCGCTCTCGCCCTTTTCCGCCTCGTCGATCGCCTGCTGCGCCAGATAGTTGCGCAGCACCAGCGCCGGATTAGCGGCCTTCATCTGCTGCTGACGCGTCTCATCCTCTACCCCTTCCTGCAGCAAGCGCGCGCGATAGCGCTGATACCAGCGGTCAAAGGCGTCGCGATCCATAAATTCGTCGCGCAGCGGCGAGCGCGCCTCCTGCTGCTGCGTGTCGCTCAGCAGGCGGAATGTCAGGGTGTAGTCGCTGCGCTCCTGGGTCATCAGCGACAGAAGTTCCACCAGCAGGTCGTTGTCGCCGCTGTCGGGCTGGCTAAAGCCCAGTTTCGCCCGCATACGCTCGCCCCAGACGCGCATCAGCTCTGGCTCGTAGCGGCTCAGCGCCTGCTTAAGCTGGTCGACGCTCAGCAGGCCAGAAAGCGCATGCGCCAGCCGGTTGAGGTTCCACAGGCCGATCATCGGCTGATTTTCGAAGCTGTAGCGCCCCTGATAATCGCTGTGGTTGCAGATAAAGCCGGGCTGATAGTCATCCAGGAAACCGTACGGGCCGTAATCGATCGTCAGCCCCAGCAGCGACATGTTATCGGTGTTCATCACGCCGTGCGCAAAACCCACGCTTTGCCACTGGGCGATCAGGCGCGCGGTACGCTCGACGACGTCGGTAAACCATAAAGCATATTTATCCGCTTCATTGACCAGATGCGGCCAGTGGTGGCGCAGCGCATAGTCCGCCAGCTGTTCGACCTTTTCCTGCTGCTGGCTGTAGAAGAAGTGTTCGAAGTGGCCGAAGCGCAGATGGCTTTCCGCAATGCGCATCAGGGTCGCGCCGCGCTCGGGCGATTCGCGATAAACTGGCTCGTCGCTGATGGCGAGAGCAAGCGCGCGCGTAGTGGGAATGCCGAGATGGTGCAGCGCTTCCGAGGCGAGAAATTCGCGCACCGTGGAACGAATCACCGCGCGCCCGTCCCCCATGCGCGAATAGGGGGTCAGCCCCGCGCCCTTCAGGTGCCAGTCGACCTTGCCGCCCGCGTCGAGGCGCTGCTCGCCCAGCAGAATGCCGCGCCCGTCGCCAAGCTGACCGGCCCAGACGCCGAACTGGTGGCCGCTGTAAACCTGCGCCAGCGGCTGCATGCCCGGCAGCAGCGCGGCGCCGTGCCAGACGCCATGGCCTTCGCTGGCGAAAAGCGCCGCATCGACGCCCAGCGTCTGCGCCAGCGGCGCATTGTGGTAAAACAGGCGTCCGCCCTTGAGCGGCGTCGGCGCCTGAGCGGTATAGAAACCCGGCAGCTCGCGCTGCCAGCTGTTATCAAACAACATAGACTCTCCCGAGCGGCAGCCCGGCGAAACCAGAGCCGCCGTCGCTGTGAATAACCGGATATCGGGCCGTCCCGCCGCAGACACGGCCGCGCGAGACACCGCAAGTATAGTGGTGGGGAATCAAATACAACAGGCGGGCTTAGTCAGGGGCGCGGTATTCTCTGGTAATCAGTCGCGACAGCGACTCAGCCTTCACCGGCGGAAAAAGCGCGCCCTGCAGCGCGGCATGCTGCAGCGTAGCGGTTTTATCGAGTAGCGCGCCGTCATCAATGCCGCAAATAATCATCAGCTGCGTATGGCTGCGAAAGTTATCGACAATGCTCTGAATAAAGGGCTGGAATGAGGCGCGTTTTGCCAGCGACTGAATAAATTGTTTATCCAGTTTAATACAGTCAAACAGATTATCGTAGACCGCGCGGGTGGACGATTTACCCGCGCCGAAGGAAGATAATGATAACCGGAACTGTTGTTTTAGCGCAGAAATAAGAGGGTCATCAATACCGTTTAAAAGCTGCGGAAACGTTTCGCTGAGGTCGAGTAATAAAAAAGGAAGCTGTTTAATTTTACGTATCAGCAATTCACTCGCCAGCAGCGTACGCGCCAGATTTTCATCAATACGCATTAAAGCCAGGAGATGATTTTTATCAAAGAAGTCGCGGTACTGTTCCAGCAAGCCGATCTGCCGCTGCAGCAGGCGTAGCCTCTGCGTCTCATCAAGCTGCGGCAACAGCAAATCCTGCGGCAAGGTGACAGGCGCAGTATCATGGACGAACTGGCTAACCAGCTCGACAGCCGCCAGCTGCCCGCTAATTGTGCAGGCAGGATAAAACCAAATTTCCGACTGATAGTCGGCAGATAAATGAACTTTCATTTTTACAGCCAGATTAAGTGGCGACTGGCGCATCGTATATCATCGAAATCGGGCAGGCAATAGTACCAAACGTGGGAAGAGATGGACATCTTTGCCTTTAAATTTCGCTTTGCCCGCTGCGCCAGATCCCTAAGCCAAATAACGGTAGCGTATAAGACCCTTTACCAGAAAATTAACTCTCCGCCCTATTGATATAATTATTCTCCGGCAGCGTAAAGTGCCATTTTAAATAAGAGTTATAAAATGCGCTATGTGTCGCTGCTATTTTCTTGCTATTTCGACAATCGCCAGCGGGGGCGTTTATTAATTTGCCTTAGATACGCCGCGCCTGCCAGAAGGCTTTGCGCCAGTAAACGTTGTCGAGCGAAGAGCGAATCACGCCCTGGCTGGTAGAGGCGTGGATAAAAGCGTTGTCGCTGTCGTAGATGCCGACGTGCAGACCGTTTTCGCCGCGGCCGGTTTTAAAGAAGACCAGATCGCCCGGCTGCAGCTCATCTTTGCTGATGCGCGTACCGATATCGCTCTGCGCCCGCGTGCTGCGCGGCAGTTGCAGATCGAACCTGTCACGCATGGTGAGATAGACAAACCCTGAACAGTCGACGCCGCCGCGGCTCATGCCGCCGTAGCGATAAGGGGTGCCGCGCCACTGCCCCAGTTGCTCGTTGAGCTGGGCCACCACCATAATAGAATCTGACAGTCGGCCGTTCACCGGCGGCGCACGATGGCCGCTACATCCCGCCAGTATCAGCACCAGTAAAATCACGCCCATCCGCATTTGCGCGCCTCTCCTTTAATCGCAACGGCCTCACTCTAGCGTCAGGCACGCAGCCTGGCAAGACGCGACGTTCAGGGTTGTATGGTCAGCAGCGGCTGGCCGTCCAGCTCCAGCTGGCGGAACGGAATCGCGTAGAGCCCGCTGAGGCGCTCGGGCGTAAGGATCGATGCGGCCGCGCCCTGCGCCACCACACGGCCCTGCCCCATCAGCCAGACGCTGTCGGCATGGCGCAGCGTATGGTTAAGATCGTGGCTGCTGGCGATGACGCAGACGCCGGCGCGCCGCAGCCCGACGATCAGGTTATGCACGGCGTGTTGCTGGGCGATATCCAGCCCGGTCATCGGTTCGTCCAGCAGCAGCACCCGGCCTTGCGGGTTGAGGGCGGGATCAATCTGGGCGAACGCTGCCGCCAGTCTGACGCGCTGCCACTCGCCGCCCGACAGCTGCGTCAGCGGGCGCATCAGCTTGTCCTGCAGCTGCAGCGTCTCAAGCAGCCCGCTCAGCGCCTCCTGCGATCGCGCGTCGCTCAGGTGCAGACGCAAATAGTGGTAGACCGGCATCACGCCGGGCGCGATCTGCTGCGGCAGCCAGGCGCGCACCCGCGCCAGTGCCGCGCCGCGCCATTCGCGCAGCGGACGCTGCAGCAGCTGAATCTCCCCTTCGCCCGCCAGCATTCCCGCCATCAGCGCCAGCAGGCTGCTTTTGCCTGCGCCGTTGGGCCCGACCAGGTGCAGCAGCGTGCCGGCGCCCACGTCGGCGGAAAAAGGCGCCAGCCGTCCAGGAACGGCGGCGTCCTTAAGGCTCAGCACCATTTACTGCGCCAGCGCCTGCTGAATGCGCTGCTGGATAAGGGCGTCGTCCGGCGTCATATCCGGCGCGAAGCGCTGCACCACGTTGCCCTCGCGGTCAATCAGGAACTTTTCAAAATTCCACAGGATATCGCCAGGCGCTTTCGGCGCGCGGCCTTTGCTCGCCATGCGCTCGTAGAAGCCGCTGCCTTCGGGACGCACCGCCTCCGGCTGCGCCGCCACCAGCTGGGTGTAGAGCGGATGGCGCGCCGGGCCGTTGACGTCGCCTTTGGCCAGCAGGGGAAAGGTGACGCCGTAGGTGGTGCTGCAGAAGGTTTTGATTTCGTCGTTGCTGCCCGGCTCCTGCTCAAGGAACTGATTGCAGGGAAAGCCGAGCACGCTAAAGCCCTGCGCCTGATACTGCTGCTGCAGCGCCTCCAGCTGCTCGTACTGCGGCGTAAGGCCACATTTCGACGCCACGTTAACCACCAGCAGCACCTTGCCCTGCCACTGCTCCAGCGTGGTTTTCTCGCCGTCGATGGTGGTGACTTCTGTTTGATAAAGGCTCATAAAACTCTCCTGTAAAGATGCAGAAAGCCAGCCGAGGCTAGCGTGAAGATTTAACTAACAGCGCAATAAACAGCGGCGCGCCGAGCGTGGCGGTCACCACGCCAATCGGCAGCTCCGCCGAGGTCAGCGCCAGCCGCGCGATAATATCGGCGGCGAGCAGTACGCCTGCGCCCGCCAGCGCCGAGGTCGGCAGCAGATAACGATGGTCGCTGATGCCGCTGAGCCGCAGCAGATGCGGTATTACCAGGCCGACAAAACCGATCGCGCCCGCCATGGCGACGCTGACGCCCACCAGCCAGCCCATCGCCAGCACCAGCACATTACGCCAGAAAAAAAGCGACAGGCCGAGCTGCTGCGCCGAGGCTTCACCGAGCGCCAGCAGATTGAGCACGCGCGCGGAGGCGATCAGCCCAGCGGTAACCGGCAGCAGCGCCAGCATCATCCAGCCATAGCGCCAGTCGATGCCGCTGAAGCCGCCCATCATCCAGTACATCAGCTGGCGCAGGTCGAGGCTGGTGCTGAAATAGACCGCCCAGGTCATGATGGCGCTGCAGATAATGCCCAGCGCCACGCCGGTCAGCAGCAGCCGCGTGACGGAGAGCTGCCGGTGGGCGAAATGCAGCAGGATCAGGGTGATCAGCAGCGCGCCCGCCATCGCCGCCAGACTGAGGCTCCAGAGCGAACCGCTGCCGAACAGCACGCCCAGCACCAGCCCGATGCCGGCGCCGTTAGAGACGCCGAGCAGGCCCGGCTCCGCCAGCGGGTTGGTAAACAGCGCCTGCATCACCACGCCGCACACCGCCAGCGCCGCGCCGACCAGCACGACCGCCAGGGTACGCGGCAGACGCAGCTGCCAGACGAACAGCCGGCCGCTGTCGCTCAGCCACTGCGCTGGCGCGATCCAGCTATCCCCCGCGCACAGGCTGAGCACCATTAACGCCAGCAGAAGAAGACAGAGCGCCGTGAGCGCGCGACGGCTGCGGCGATCCGCCTGATAAGCAAGCTGATCCAGCAGGGACATAGTTGAGGATTCATTGAGAAAACAGAGATTTGATTGTAGAGAGATTGGCAGAAAAAGAAAGGCTGGCGTAGGCGGCGCCGTCGGGCACCGCCTCGAGGGTTAGCCTTGCGCCGGGCGCGGCGGCGGCGGCTCGCCGTGCGGCTGACGATCGCTGCGCGATGCATTCTCGCGTTTCGCTATAAAAAGCGCGCGCGGCGCGCAAATGAAAAAGGCCGCGTAAGCGGCCTTTTTAGAACACTGAAATCGGTCAGTCGTTATCTTTCGGGGAAGCGTTTTCGACGCGGCTTTTCAGCTTCTGACCCGGGCGGAACGTTACCACGCGGCGCGCGGTAATTGGAATATCTTCCCCCGTTTTTGGATTCCTGCCTGGACGCTGATTTTTATCGCGCAGGTCGAAATTACCAAACCCAGACAGTTTTACCTGTTCACCATTCTCCAGAGCGCGGCGAACCTCTTCAAAAAACAGCTCCACCAGCTCTTTTGCGTCGCGTTTGCTCAGCCCAAGCTTCTCAAACAGGTACTCTGACATTTCAGCTTTTGTAAGCGCCATAGGTTCAATCCCTCAAGGTTGCCTGGAATCGCTCTTTTAATGCCGCAACGCATTTGCCAACGGTCGCGGCAATCTCCTCTTCTTCGAGTGTCCGGCTGGTATCCTGCAAAATCAGGCTGATGGCGAGGCTCTTGAAACCCTCTTCAACGCCCTTACCGCGGTACACGTCAAACAAGTTTACGCCAACTACCTGATTTACGCCAACTTTCTTACACTCGGCGATGATATCTGCTGCGGGGACGTTTTCAGCCACCACCACAGCGATATCGCGACGGTTCGCCGGGAAGCGTGAAATCTCGCGCGCTTCAGGCAGGACGCGGTCTGCGACCTTATTCCAAAGCAGTTCAAAGACTAAGGTGCGGCCGTTGAGATCCAGCTTACGTTCCAGCTCAGGATGAACCACCCCGATAAATCCGATTCGTTCTTCATGCAAATAGATCGCCGCACTCTGCCCCGGATGCAGCGCCGGATTGGCCTCCGCGCGGAAGCGGATGTCGTCCAGCTTGCCGGTTAAATCGAGCAGCGATTCTAAATCGCCTTTCAAATCATAGAAGTCAACCGCCTGACGCGCCAGATCCCAGTGCTCTTCATTGCGATTGCCGCTCAGCACACCCGCCAGCATAAGATCCTGACGGATGCCTAAATTCGCCTGGGTATCAGGGACAAAGCGCAAACCGCTTTCAAACAGGCGCACGCGACTCTGCTGGCGGTTCTGGTTATAGACCACAGCGCTCAGCAGGCCGGTCCACAGCGACAGGCGCATGGCTGACATTTCGCTGGAGATAGGGCTTGGCAGGATCAGCGCCTCTTCGCCCGGATGCAGCAGCTGCTGGATTTTCGGGTCGACGAAGCTGTAGGTGATCGCTTCCTGATAGCCTTTATCCACCAGCAGATTTTTCACGCGCTTCAGCGAGAGATCTGCCTCGCGGTGCTGCGTCATCACCAGGCCCGCCTGCACCGGCACGTCCGGGATATTGTTATAGCCGTAGATGCGGGCGACTTCCTCAATCAGATCTTCTTCAATCGCCATGTCAAAGCGCCAGCTCGGCGCAACCGCTTTCCACTCGCCCTGGCCCGACGTCACCTCGCAGCCGAGACGCGTCAGAATATCGGTCACCTGCTCGTCGGCGACGGCGTGACCAATCAGGCGGTCCAGCTTCTCGCGGCGCAGCGTAATAGTGGCACGCGGCGGCAGCGCCGCGTCGTGCGTCTGGTCGATAACCGGGCCGGCCTGGCCGCCGCAGATATCCAGCAGCAGCTGGGTGGCGCGCTCGATAGCCTTGTGCTGCAGCGCCGGATCGACGCCGCGCTCGTAGCGGTGCGAGGCGTCGGTGTGCAGGCCATGACGGCGCGCGCGGCCGGTAATCGCCAGCGGAGCGAACCAGGCGCATTCGAACAGAATATTCTGCGTCTCTTCATTGACGCCGGAATGCTCCCCGCCGAAGATACCGCCCATTGCCAGCGCTTTATGGTGATCGGCAATGACCAGGGTGTCGCTGTTGAGCTTCGCTTCGCTGCCGTCGAGCAGCGTCAGGGTTTCGCCCTCTTCCGCCATGCGCACCACGATGCCGCCGTCGATACGGTCCAGGTCGAAGGCGTGCATCGGCTGGCCCAGCTCAAGCAGCACGTAGTTGGTGATATCCACCACCGGATCGACAGAGCGAATGCCGCAGCGGCGCAGCTTTTCACGCATCCAGAGCGGAGTGGCGGCTTTCACATTGATCCCTTTCACCACGCGGCCAAGGTAGCGTGGGCAGGCGTCAGTGGCGTCGACGCGGATCGGGAAGGTATCGGGGATGGCGGCGGCCACTGGCTCGATTGCTGGCGCGGTCATTGGCAAGCCGTTCAGCACCGCTACGTCGCGCGCAATGCCGATGATGCCGAGACAGTCGGCGCGGTTCGGCGTGACGCTGATCTCAATGGTGTTGTCGTCGAGCTTCAGGTAGTCGCGGATATCCGTGCCGATCGGCGCATCGCCCGGCAGTTCGATAATGCCGTTGTGATCGTCGGAAATGCCCAGCTCGGAGAATGAGCAGAGCATGCCCTCAGACGGCTCGCCGCGCAGCTTCGCCGCTTTAATTTTAAAATCGCCCGGCAGTACGGCGCCCACGGTAGCGACCGCCACCCTGAGGCCCTGACGGCAGTTCGGCGCGCCGCAGACGATATCCAGCAGACGATCGCCGCCGACGTTGACCTTAGTGACGCGCAGCTTGTCGGCATTTGGGTGCTGGCCGCACTCGACCACTTCGCCGACCACTACACCGTGAAAAGCGCCGGCAACCGGCTCCACGCCGTCCACTTCCAGACCGGCCATGGTGATCTGTTCAGAAAGGGCAGCGCTGTCCAGAGCCGGGTTTACCCATTCACGTAACCAGAGTTCACTGAATTTCATTGGATAACCTGCCCTTATTTAAATTGTTTGAGGAAACGTAAGTCATTTTCGAAGAAGGCGCGCAAGTCGGTAACGCCGTAGCGCAGCATGGTGAGGCGCTCCATGCCCATGCCAAAGGCGAAGCCAGAGTAAATCTCCGGGTCGATGCCGACGTTGCGTAATACGTTCGGATGCACCATGCCGCATCCCAGCACTTCCAGCCATTTGCCGTTTTTGCCCATGACGTCGACTTCCGCTGACGGTTCGGTGAACGGGAAGTAGGAAGGACGGAAACGGATCTGCAAATCTTCCTCAAAGAAGTTGCGCAGGAAGTCGTGCAGCGTGCCTTTCAGATTGGTAAAGCTGATGTTCTTGTCGACGATCAGCCCTTCCATCTGGTGGAACATCGGGGTGTGCGTCTGGTCGTAGTCGTTACGATAGACGCGGCCCGGCGCGATGATGCGAATCGGCGGCTGCTGATTTTTCATGGTGCGGATCTGCACGCCGGAAGTCTGGGTGCGCAGCAGGCGCGTGGCGTCGAACCAGAAGGTGTCGTGATCGGCGCGCGCCGGGTGGTGGCCCGGGATATTCAGCGCGTCGAAGTTGTGATAGTCATCCTCGATTTCCGGGCCGGTCACCACCGCGAAACCCAGCTCGCCAAAGAAGGTTTCAATGCGATCGATGGTGCGGGTGACCGGATGCAGACCGCCATTTTCCGTGCGGCGTCCCGGCAGCGAGACGTCGATGGTTTCGGCAGCCAGGCGAGCGTTGAGCGCGGCGGATTCCAGCGTCTCTTTGCGCGCGTTCAGGCGCTCCTGCACCTGTTGCTTGGCGTCGTTGATCACCGCGCCCGCAGCCGGACGCTCTTCCGGCGGCAGCTCGCGCAGCGTGGTCATCAGCTGCGTCAGGTGGCCTTTTTTACCGGTATATTCGACGCGCACCGCGTCAAGGGTGGCGATATCCGTCGCCTCGTCGATAGCGGCTGTGGCGCGGGCCACCAGTTCTGCGAGTTGGGACATGGTTTCCTCTTCTTCCAGGCGGGCTGGTCATTTCTCGTTGGGACGTTGCCGTCATGCTTCGCCAGAAACACGAAAGCCTCCACGAGGGAGGCTTTCGGCGCGATTTTTCGTTTCTTTTCTATGCGCAAAAGCCCCTGAGTGTCAGGTGCTAAAGTAAAAAAAGAAACGAAAAATAGCAGCATTCATGCTTGCGTTACCTTACTGTGACTCTGAGGGCACTATTGAAAAGCCCTGCGGTGAAAATGTCAATCTTTTGCTTGAGTTACGGGCAATAAAAAAGGGAGCAAGCTCCCTTTTTCATCTGACTTACGCCAGAGCTGATTTTGCTTTTTCGACCAGTGCGGTGAACGCCACTTTGTCGAATACAGCGATGTCAGCCAGGATTTTACGGTCAATTTCAATGGACGCTTTTTTCAGGCCATTGATGAAACGGCTGTAAGAAATGCCGTTCTGACGCGCTGCAGCGTTGATACGCGCAATCCACAGTTGACGGAACTGACGCTTACGTTGACGACGGTCACGGTAAGCATACTGACCAGCTTTGATAACAGCCTGGAAGGCAACGCGGTAAACACGTGAACGTGCACCATAGTAGCCTTTAGCTTGTTTTAAGATTTTCTTGTGACGTGCGCGAGCAATTACACCACGTTTAACGCGAGCCATGTGAGCTCTCCTGTATCAATATTCTGTGATGCCTTTATCCCCTGCCGGCCAGCGGCCGTTATGCAGAGTCGTCGAGGCAGATTTATAAAAAAGTTAACTTATGCGTACGGCAGGCAGGCAACAACCAGACCCAGATCGCCTTTAGACACCATGCCTTTCGGGCGCAGGTGACGTTTACGCTTAGTTGATTTTTTAGTCAGAATATGACGCAGGTTTGCGTGCTTGCGCTTGAAGCCGCCAGAAGCGGTCTTCTTGAAGCGCTTAGCGGCGCCACGTACAGTTTTAATCTTTGGCATTTTAAAAATATCCACTTCGCATTGTTAATAAAACGAATCAGACAGGCGAACAAAAAGCCGCACAGCGCGAACGCTGCGCGGTCGTTGTTACTTGAAAGCCTACTGTTTCTTCTTGGGAGCGAGCACCATAATCATCTGGCGGCCTTCGATCTTCGATGGGAAGGATTCGACCACTGCCAGTTCTGTCAGATCGTCTTTGACGCGGTTAAGCACTTCAATGCCGATCTGTTGGTGCGCCATCTCACGACCGCGGAAACGCAGCGTGATTTTGGCTTTATCGCCTTCTTCCAGAAAACGAATCAGGCTGCGGAGTTTTACCTGATAGTCGCCTTCATCGGTACCAGGACGGAATTTAATTTCCTTAACCTGGATAACTTTTTGCTTCTTCTTCTGTTCCTTAGAAGATTTGCTTTTTTCATAAAGGAACTTGCCGTAATCCATAATACGGCACACCGGCGGTTCGGCGTTGGGGCTGATCTCTACTAAATCAACGCCCGCTTCTTCAGCTTTTTCAATAGCTTCGCGAAGGCTGACAATACCAATCTGTTCGCCATCCACGCCAGTTAAGCGTACTTCAGTGGCACGGATTTCACCGTTGATTCGATTCGGACGCGTCGGTTGTACTCGTTTTCCGCCTTTAATAACCTTATTCCTCTAATTGGTGAAGATTGCGGCTGCGAATCTCTTGTTGCAGCTTCTCAACAAACACATCGATGTCCATCGTCCCGAGGTCTTTACCACGGCGGGTGCGAACGGCGACTTTGCCTGCTTCCACCTCTTTGTCACCGCAAACCAGCATGTAAGGGACGCGACGTAATGTGTGCTCGCGGATTTTAAAGCCTATCTTCTCGTTTCTCAAGTCTGCTTTCACACGAATGCCAGCATTCTGCAATTTGCGTGTCAACATGTCGACATATTCCGCCTGCGCATCGGTGATATTCATCACCACCGCCTGCATTGGCGCCAGCCACGTCGGGAAGAACCCAGCGAACTCTTCGGTCAGGATGCCGATAAAGCGCTCCATCGAGCCAAGAATCGCGCGATGAATCATTACCGGGGTCTGACGGTCGTTATTTTCGCCCACATAGGTGGCGTCCAGACGTTTTGGCAGGGAAAAGTCTAGCTGAACTGTGCCGCACTGCCAGGCGCGATCGAGACAGTCATATAATGTGAATTCAATTTTCGGGCCGTAGAATGCACCTTCTCCGGGCTGAAATTCAAATGGAATTTCGTTTTCATTCAGCGCGGCGGCCAAATCTTCTTCCGCGCGGTCCCACATTTCATCGGTGCCGATGCGCTTCTCGGGACGCGTGGAGAGCTTCACCACGATCTTTTCAAAGCCGAAGGTGCTGTACATGTCATAGACCATGCGAATACAGCTGTTCACTTCGTCGCGCACCTGATCTTCGGTACAGAAGACGTGAGCGTCATCCTGCGTAAAGCCACGAACGCGCATCAGGCCATGCAGCGCGCCTGACGGCTCGTTGCGGTGACAGCTGCCGAACTCCGCCATGCGCAGCGGCAGATCGCGGTAGGATTTCAGCCCCTGATTGAAGATCTGCACGTGGCCCGGGCAGTTCATCGGCTTAATGCAGTATTCGCGGTTTTCTGAAGAGGTAGTGAACATCGCCTCTTTGTAGTTTTCCCAGTGCCCGGTTTTTTCCCACAGCACGCGGTCCATCATAAAGGGACCTTTCACTTCCTGGTACTGGTACTCTTTCAGCTTGCTGCGCACGAACACTTCCAGCTCGCGGAAGATGGTCCAGCCGTCATTATGCCAGAAAACCATGCCCGGCGCCTCTTCCTGCATATGGTAGAGGTCAAGCTGCTTGCCGATCTTGCGGTGGTCGCGCTTCGCCGCCTCTTCCAGACGCTGCAGATAGGCGTTGAGCTGCTTCTTATCCGCCCAGGCGGTGCCGTAGATACGCTGCAGCATTTTATTGTTGCTGTCGCCGCGCCAGTAGGCGCCTGCGATTTTCTGCAGCTTGAAGTGGTGGCAGAAACGCATATTCGGCACGTGCGGACCGCGGCACATGTCGACATACTCTTCGTGATGATAGAGGCCAGGACGATCGTCGTGGCTGATGTTCTCATCCAGAATCGTGATTTTGTAGCTCTCGCCGCGCTCGGCGAACACCTCGCGCGCCTGCTGCCAGCTAACGACTTTTTTCACTACGTCGTAGTTGGTTTCGGCCAGCTGGTGCATGCGTTTTTCCAGCGCGTCGATATCTTCCTGCGTCAGGGTATGATCGAGATCGACGTCATAGTAGAAGCCGTTGTCGATAACCGGACCGATCGCCATTTTCGTATTGGGCCACAGCTGCTTAATCGCGTGCCCCAGCAGATGCGCACAGGAGTGGCGAATAATTTCCAGCCCCGCTTCATCTTTAGCCGTGATGATGGCGACGGAGGCATCTTCGGTGATGGGATCGACCGCATCCACCAGCTGCCCATTCACGCGTCCGGCAATGCAGGCTTTCGCCAGGCCAGGACCGATGTCCAGCGCAATATCCATCACGCTTACCGCGCGGTCATAGCTGCGCTGGCTGCCATCAGGAAGAGTAATTACAGGCATTTCATATCCTTAATTGCAGTGGTAAGCCACACGAAAGCTTACATACAACATTGAGTAGAGTTGATTGCCCGGCGCGATGTCAGACCCACATTGTCGGAATGACGCCGGGAATAGTAGTGCGGCGCTGATGATAACAGCTTTGAGCGGTGAGCAAAACCCGCCCTCTTGCCGCTAAGTTGAGGAGCCGACGAAAAAAAACCGCAGACGGGCTGCGGTCAGGAAGCGATTACGGTGTGAATTACATCGCGTAGGTCAGCATGATGCTGGTTTTGGTGTCGGTGCGATCGGGAGCGGACTCGGGCGGGTTGTTGTTCCAGGTCACGTTATACGCCAGCTTCAGCGCAAAGTGATCGTTGATGCCCACCTGTAGACCCGTTTCCGAGTTGACGGTGGTGTCTTCGCCAAAGCTGCTCAGCACAGAGACGCCCTGAATGAATTTGGTGTTGTCGGTCAGCTGCCACTGATAGCTCAGCGCGCCGTAGCCCAGTGCTTTGGTTTCGCTGCCGCCGTCGTGGAAATCGTCATAGCGCACGCCCGGACCAAATTCCGCGCGCAGCGAATGAATCGGCCCGCTCAGGATCTGACGACCGTAACCGGCGGTCAGCACATCGCGTGAGTCGTAGCCGTTAAAGCGATCGCTCAGCCAGCTCGCCTGACCAAACAGGTAGTCGAAGCTGTTGAGGTTGTAGCGCGAACGGCCGCCGATGCTGTAGGTTTCAGAAGAGCGCTCGTCGTTGGACGAGGTGTTCGCCGCGTTACCCCACAGGCTGTAAGCCATAGAGCTCTGATACCACGTCATGTTGGTTTGCGCAGTCAGCGAGGAGCTGGTGGTGTTACCGGTCTGCGCCAGGTAGCCTGCGGAGGCGCTGCCGTCGAACGGTTTTTTCGCCGTTGAAGGATCGTCCATCGCAGTAAAAACGGTGTTGTCCGCCAATGCCTGGTGGCAAAATGCGCCGGCGGAAAGCAAAAGAACGGCTGAGAGCTTGTGAAGCACTTTCATTTATTGTGACCCGTACAACAGTTTAAAAAAGAGTGAGTGTGAAGAGTTTTACCGGCCAATCAACGCAATTTACGGTAAGTATTGTAAATAAATATTAACCTGGCTGAAACAGGCTTCACACAGGCTATCCCGCTTGTTTGTTGGGATTTTTCTCATTAACGGCGCGCATTATAGAGGGCGTCTGGCTGAAAAGCAGTGGCGCGATGACAAAATTTTTCTGCGCCACCCGTCAGCGCCTTTACCCTGCTTTACTTTTGTGCCTGCTCTAAATAACCGCTTTATCCTGTTCATTATTCGCGCATTTTTTAACCATGGTCTACGCTGAGCACAGTCATGCCGCACAGAGGTGAAACATGAGCGACGATCTCAAGCGTTACATTGTCACATTTCACTATCAGGAATCGGGCCTCGGTGATATTCAGGCGCTCAACAGCGCGATGATCGCCACCGGCTTTAGCACAACGCTTAACGATGATCAGGGCCACCCGCACGAGCTGGGCACCAATAGCTTTGGTCTGGTCAGCGCCCTGTCACAGGAGGATCTGCAGCGTCAGGCCACTGCCGTGGGCGAAAGCGTACTGCATCAGACACCCGACGTCGCCGTCACCACGCTGGAGGCGTTCTTAGGTGACGCGGCGCAGTAGCCGCGCTCGCCATCCGTTCCGGTAAGCTGTGCGCAAGCGCGGGTTTTCAGCGATATTGAGGCGATATAATCGTTTTTATGTTGCAGACCACTCTGACTGACACCGCAGCCTGACAGGTTAAAAGAGGATCGCCCATGTGGAACGCTATTAGTCGTCTGTTAAGCGAACAGTTTGGCCAGGCCGACATTACCGATCGCCACGAGCTGCCCGGCGGCGACGTTCATCCCGCCTGGCGCTTTCGCTATGGCGAGCATGACGTCTTTATGAAGTGCAACAGCCGCGAAATGCTCACCCTTTTCACCTGGGAGGCCGATCAGCTGGCGCTGCTGGCGCGCACCCAAAGCGTGCGCGTGCCGGCGGTCTACGGCGTCGGCCACCATCGCGATCAGAGCTTTTTACTGCTGGAGTATATTGCGCCGCAGCCGCTGGACGCGGAGAACGCCTTTCAACTCGGCCAGCAGCTGGCGCGCCTGCATCAGTGGAGTGAACAGGCGCAGTTCGGCCTCGACTTCGACAACAACATCACGACTACGCCGCAGCCCAATAGCTGGCTGCGCCGCTGGTCGGTTTTCTTTGCGGAGCAGCGCATCGGCTGGCAGCTGCAGCTGGCGGAAGAGAAAGGCATCGCCTATGGCAATACGGAAGAGATCGTCAACTGCGTGCAGCGCGCGCTGGCCACCCACCAGCCGCAGCCTTCCCTGCTGCATGGTGACCTCTGGCCGGCCAACTGCGCCGGCAGCGCCAGCGGTCCCTGGCTGTTCGATCCCGCCTGCTACTGGGGCGACCGCGAATGTGACCTGGCGATGCTCGGCTGGTTTCCCGATTTGCCGCGACAGATCTATGAGGGCTATCAGTCGGTCTGGCCGCTGCCGGACGGCTTCTCGCAGCGGCAGCCGGTCTACCAGCTCTACTACCTGCTTAACCGCGCTAACGTTTTCGGCGGCAGCTGGTTAAGCGAGGCGCGCTTCGCCGTCGCGCGCCTGCTGGAAGAGGATGCGCTAGCGCAGCGTCAGGCCAGACTGGCCTGACGCCTTACAGAAAGCCGAGCAGCGACAGCGCGAAGTAACCGGCGACGGCGATCGCTACCGGCAGGATATAAAGCGGAAAGATTTGCAGGAAAATCGTGTGGTGCGGCACGCGAATTTTCTCTTCCAGCTGCTGGCGCGTGCGGGCATCGCTGCCGCGCGCCTGCTCAAGAATGAGCTGATCCTCAATACCCTCTTTGATATGGCGCGCCTGACGCGCCATGCGCGAACCGGACGCTTCCAGCGCCAGGCCGACGAAAATCAAAATATAGATAATCCAGAAGCCGATATTCATCTGACCGTTAAACTCCGGCACCGGCGAGTTACGCCAGAAGAAACCGAGGAACGGCGTGTTGAAACGGATCATATCGACGATGACATGGACAAAATCGAGCATCACGGCGTCGATGCCCGGTTGTTTTTCACTGTGCCTGAACATAAAGCCCAGCACTGAAATCGCGGTCGACAGCAGCGCGAGCAAAAAAATCGCCCAGCCAGCCACTCGCTTGAGGATGGCAATGCGGCCAGCCTGTTGATAAGTCATGGTATCTCCTGTACCTGAATCCCGTTTGCAGCCAGTCTACCTGCCTGTGGTTTTTATTTCCCGTAAAAAGCGCCGCCTGCGTCACTTTCGCCGCGCGCGCTGGCCCATGATAAGGTAGCGCAAATTCTACAAGGAGCCAGCCGATGCGTTACACCCGCCCCGTTTATGCCGCCCTGTTTGATATGGATGGTCTGATTATCGATTCCGAACCGCTGTGGGATCGGGCCGAACTGGATGTTTTTGCCACGCTCAACGTCGACCTGTCACGCCGCAACGAACTGCCCGACACGCTGGGCCTGCGCATCGATCAGGTGGTGCGCATGTGGTATGAAACCCTGCCCTGGTCAGGCCCGGATCAGCAGACGGTTACGGCACGCATTATTGCCCGCGCGCTGGCGCTGATCGAGGAGCAGCGCCCGCTGCTTCCGGGGGTGAAGCAGGCGCTGCAGCTCTGTCGGCAGCGCGGGCTGAAAACCGGGCTGGTCTCCGCCTCGCCGCTGATGATGCTGGAGCGGGTGCTCGCCCTGTTCGATCTGCGCGACCAGTTCGACGTGCTGGTCTCCGCCGAGGCGCTGCCCTACAGCAAGCCGCATCCGCAGGTCTATCTTGACGCCGCCGCGCGGCTGGGCGTCGATCCGCTCAACTGCGTGACGCTGGAGGATTCGGTTAACGGCATGATCGCCACCAAAGCGGCGCGTATGCGTTCTGTTGTGGTGCCGCCCGCCGCGCTGCGCGACGATGCGCGCTGGTCGCTGGCTAACGTAAAGCTGGACAATCTGACCCAGCTTACCGCAGCGCATCTGCTGGGCGATGCCGCTCGCTAAACCCTGTGCGACGAGGCGAACGCGCCGCCTGTTCGAACCCGCCCGCCGCCGGCGGGTTTTTCTTTACGGCATGATCCTCCTCTCAAATAAATAAAACAGCGTTTCATTTTTATTGAATTGATCTCCCACTCCTCCTAAGATGCCCTCAGACGCCCTGCGGGGCCTGTGTATCTGTTTCGCCAGAGGGGACCAGAATGGACGTTCGTCAAAGCATTCATAGCGAGCATGCCCGTCAGCTCGACACCGCCGCGCTGCGCCGCGAATTCCTGATTGAAAAAATCTTTGAAGCGGACCGCTATACGCTCACCTACAGCCATATCGACCGCATTATTATCGGCGGCGTGATGCCGGTCGCCGATGGCGTGACCTTCGGCAACGAGATGGGCAAGCAGTTAGGCGTCAGCTACTTCCTGGAGCGCCGCGAGCTGGGCGTGATTAATATCGGCGGGCCGGGCACCATCGAGGTAGACGGCAAGGTCTGGGAGATCGGGACGGAAGAGGCGCTCTACATCGGTAAAGGCGCGCAGACGCTGAGCTTCCGCAGCAATGATGCCTCGCGCCTGGCGAAGTTCTATTTCAACAGCGCGCCCGCGCACAGTCGCTTTCCCGATAAAAAAGTGGGCAAAGAGGACGCGGTTCGCACCACGCTGGGCGATGCGGCGACCTCAAACCGCCGCACCATCAATAAATATCTGGTGCCGGACGTGCTGCCGACCTGCCAGCTTACCATGGGCCTGACCCGCCTGGACGAAGGCAACCTGTGGAATACCATGCCATGTCACACCCACGAACGCCGGATGGAGGTCTACTTCTATTTCGATATGAATCCGGAAAGCGCGGTGTTTCATATGATGGGCCAGCCGCAGGAGACGCGTCATCTGCTGGTGCATAACGAACAGGCGGTTATCTCGCCCAGCTGGTCGATTCATGCCGGCGTCGGCACCGAACGCTACACCTTTATCTGGGGCATGGTCGGCGAGAATCAGGTATTCGACGACATGGATCATGTCAACATCCGCGATCTGCGCTAAAAAAGGAGGCGCTCTCATGATACTCAACGCATTTAATCTGGAAGGTAAAATCGCGCTGGTCACCGGCTGCAACACCGGGCTCGGCCAGGGCATGGCGCTGGGGCTGGCCCAGGCTGGCTGCGATATTGTCGGTGTCAACCGTGACGATCCCGCCGAAACGCAGCAGCGCGTCGAAGCGCTGGGCCGTCGCTTCTGGTCGCTGCAGGCGGACCTTATCCGCACCGAGCAGGTGCCGGGCGTGGTAGAAAAAGCGGTGGCCGCCGCTGGCAAAATCGACATTCTGGTCAACAACGCCGGTATTATCCGCCGTGAAGACGCGCTGAACTTCAGCGAACAGGACTGGGATGACGTCATGAACATTAACAGTAAGAGCGTCTTCTTCCTGTCGCAGCAGGTAGCGCGCCAGTTTATCGCGCAGGGCCAGGGCGGCAAAATCATTAATATTGCCTCAATGCTCTCTTTCCAGGGCGGCATTCGCGTCCCCTCCTACACGGCGTCGAAAAGCGCGGTGATGGGCCTGACGCGGCTGATGGCGAACGAGTGGGCGAAACACGGCATTAACGTCAACGCCATCGCGCCGGGCTATATGGCGACCAACAATACCGAACAGCTGCGCAATGACGAAGGCCGCAGCGCCGAGATCCTCGGACGTATCCCCGCCGCGCGCTGGGGCGTACCGGAAGATATGATGGGCCCGGTGGTGTTCCTTGCCTCTTCAGCCTCTGACTATGTCAACGGCTACACGCTGGCGGTCGACGGCGGCTGGCTGGCGCGCTAGCGTCTCGCAGGTGACAAGACGCAGCTGAAAAGCTTGCGTTCCCGGCCTGCTGGTAAACCCGACGAAACGGCGGCGCAATGCCGCCGTTTCGCTAAAAAAAATTCACGCTTCGTTACAGCGTCACAACTTCTCATTTACTGGATAAATCCCTATACTGGATGCATCGACAGTTTGCAGCCAGGTTTTATCATGACGGGCGAAGGCCACGTAATTTTCGCTATTGCCACCGCTATTTTCGCTAAGCGCGCCGAGCTGACGCCCGTGCTGGCGCAGGCTGACTGGTGGCATCTTGTTCCTGCCACGCTGCTTACCTGTTTGCTGCCCGATATTGACCATCCTAAATCTTTGCTTGGTCAACGGTTAAAGTGGCTCTCCTATCCTATCGCGCGTGCTTTTGGTCACCGGGGCTTTACCCATAGCCTGCTGGCCGTCGCGGCCAGTCTGTGGCTGTTTCAGATTAACGTGCCGGCAGACTGGCTACTGCCTGCTGATGTGTTGCAGGGCATGACCCTGGGCTATCTCAGCCATATCGTTGCGGATATGCTGACGCCCGCTGGCGTGCCTCTGCTGTGGCCATGCCGCTGGCGATTTCGTCTGCCCATCCTGAGAAGCCAGAAAGGCAACCAGCTGGAGCGCACGCTCTGCCTGATACTGGTCGGCTGTTCGCTGTGGTTTCCCGCAGGCGCGCCCTCTTTTGGTGCGCAGGGCTGGACCTCGCAGCTCTTTGATACGCTACAAAATGGCGTCTCACGCTTAATTTCCACCCAGAAAGCGCATTAAAGCAGCAGAAAACGCTGTCTGGTTATAAGGCATTCCATTTGGATATAAGTCGACACCGAGGTGAGCTGGTAACATACCGCCACTTAATTCGTGCGTCATAATATCTGGCGTTCCGGCGCAATAGCTGTCGCCGGGCGTGTTTTTTCGGGAGCCAACATGGATCTACCTCTGATTCTTAATCTTGCCGCCTTCGTCGCGCTGCTGCTGCTGCTGTCGCGCCTCGGCCGTAACAGCTGGAGCCTGTCGAAAAAGGTGCTGGTCGGTCTGGTGATCGGCGTGCTGTTCGGCCTGGCGCTGCAAACCCTTTACGGCGCGCAGAGCGAGGTGCTGAAAACCTCTATTAGCTGGTTCAATATCGTGGGCAACGGCTACGTGCAGCTGCTGCAGATGATCGTGATGCCGCTGGTGTTCGCCTCGATTCTCAGCGCTGTCGCCCGCCTGCATAACGCCTCGTCACTGGGTAAAATCAGCCTGCTTACCATCGGCGTGCTGCTGTTCACCACCGCGATCTCCGCGCTGGTCGGCGTGCTGGTGACCGGCCTGTTCCACCTCAGCGCCGAGGGGCTGGTTCAGGGGGCGCAGGAGAGCGCGCGTCTTGCCGCGATTCAAAGCAATTATGCAGGCAAAGTGGCGGACCTCACCGTTCCGCAGCTGCTACTCTCTTTCGTGCCGAAAAATCCGTTCGCCGATCTGACCGGCGCCAGCCCGACCTCGATCATCAGCGTGGTGATCTTCGCCGCCTTCCTCGGCGTGGCCGCGCTGCAGCTGCTGAAGGATGACGAAGTCAAAGGCCAGCGCGTGCTGGTGGCGATCGATACCCTGCAGTCCTGGGTGATGAAGCTGGTGCGTCTGATCATGAAGCTGACCCCCTACGGCGTGCTGGCGCTGATGACCAAAGTGGTCGCCGGTTCCAACCTGCAGGATATTATCAAGCTGGGCGGCTTTGTCGTCGCCTCATACCTGGGTCTGGCGATTATGTTCGGCGTGCACGCGCTGCTGCTGTCAGTCAACGGTATTAACCCGTTGCGCTTTTTCCGCAAGGTCTGGCCGGTGATCACCTTCGCCTTTACCAGCCGCTCCAGCGCCGCAAGCATTCCGCTTAACGTGGAAACGCAGACGCGTCGCCTGGGCGTACCGGAATCGATCGCCAGCTTCTCCGCCTCTTTCGGCGCGACAATTGGTCAGAACGGCTGCGCAGGCCTCTACCCGACCATGCTGGCCGTGATGGTGGCGCCGACCGTCGGCATCAACCCGTTCGATCCGGTCTGGATCGCTACGCTGGTGGGCATCGTTACGCTGAGCTCGGCAGGCGTGGCCGGCGTCGGCGGCGGCGCGACCTTCGCCGCGCTGATTGTGCTGCCCGCGATGGGTCTGCCGGTGACGCTGGTCGCCCTGCTGATCTCCATTGAACCGCTGATCGATATGGGCCGTACCGCGCTCAACGTCAACGGCTCGATGACCGCAGGCTCTCTCACCAGCCGCTGGCTCGGTATGACCGATAAAGCCGTGCTGGAGAGTGACGAGCACGCAGAGCTGGCGCACCGCTAAGCGCACGCTGCATGACAATAAGCCGGGCCTTCGCGCCCGGTTTTTTTATGCACGCGCTTCACAATCCGCCCCCTTTATGGCGACGCCGTAAAGAAAGCGTTAAGCGTGGTAAAGAGAGGAAAAAGTCGCGCCCCTGCGCTTGTTTTCACGGCGGAAAAAGAGAATGCTTCAGGCAGTTATCGCAGGAGAAAACCCATGAAAAAAGTTATCGCCTCGCTGCTGGCGTTAACGCTGTTATCGCCAGCGCTTGTCTCTGCTCATCCCGGCGGCTGGGGCCCTGGCCCGGGTCCGCACTGGGGCGGCCACGGCCGCGGCTGGGGTGGTCCAGGCCCGCTGCGCTTTTTGCCTGAAGCGGCGACCGCGGTGCTCATAGGCGGCCTGACCTACTATATGCTCAACGGCGCTTACTATCAGCGCCAGGGCGAAAATTACGTGGTGGTGCAGCCGCCAGCTGAGCCGGACGGCGCGCTGCGCGTGCTCGACTTTAACGGTCGTCGTTTTTACGTGCAGGCGGGCCACTACTACCAGCGCGATATCAACGGTGAATATATCGAGGTACCGCGCCCCGCAGGACTTTAATCCGCCACAACGAAAAACGGCCCGTCACTGACGGGCCGTTTACTTTCTGTTCGTTCGGTTCGCCGCTTACTGAGCAGCCTGCGGATCGGTGTCGTAGTCTTTGCAGCTCTGGAAACCGTAATTCATGACGCGACCGGTGTCGTTGTAGCTCACGAAGTAGGTCTGCGGTTTGCCGTCACGCTCGCCCAGCACATAGGTCTGGCAGGTGCCGCGCGCGTGAACCATGGTGATTTCAGTCGAAGCCGGGCCCGCAATCTGGCGCACCTGATCGCGCGTCATGCCTTTTTTCACATCCTTAACGACGGGCTTGCTCACGTAGCTCTCAGCACGATCGTAAGCCGTACAACCAGACAGTGCGACCAGCGTCAGCGCCGCAGCGATACATCCCATTGCTTTATTCATCAAGTTGTTCCTCATTGTATTGTCCATGTAAGCTTAAGCCTGGAACAGAAATGCAGATTAATCAACTTTATGGCGCATTTTTACGTTCAGTCTGAACTGTCAGGTTAGCGTAAAAAGGCTGTTCTTGACGCGATCGCCCCGTATAATCCGGCGCGAGAATAAGCACTCTCAAAACTATTTTTTCGGAGGCAGGATGAACCCACAGCGTGAAGCGCGGCATCGCACGCGCCAGGATGAGATCATCGCGGCGGCGCGGCGCTGTTTTCGTCGGTCGGGTTTCCACGGCGCCAGCATGGCGCAGCTTGCCAGCGCCGCCAGCCTCAGCGTCGGGCAGATCTATCGCTACTTTCCCAGCAAAGATGCGCTGATTGAGGAGATGGTGAAACGCATCGTCGACGGCCGCGTGGCGGCGATGAGCGCGCAGAGTGACGCCAGCCATATCGCCGATATGATCGCCCACCGGGAAACCCTGAACGACGAGGATGAGATGCTGATGCTGGAGGTTGCCGCCGAAGCGAGCCGCAATCCGCGTATCAGCGACATCCTGCAGGCCGCCGAGACGCGCCTGTTTCATAACGCCTGTGAAAAAATGCGCGCCGACTATCCGCACCTTACCGAGCCGCAGCGCGCCGCCTGCGTCGAAGTGCTGGCGGTACTGATAGAAGGCACCGCTTTTCGCCGCCTGACGACGCAAAAAGCGTCAGCGGATCTGCTTCATACGCTCTACAACCAGATGATCCACAACCTGGTCAACCCCTCAGAGGACAAATGACACCTGCACGCAATAACCGACTGGTCTATGCCATCACGCTGGGCCTGCTGGCGGCGCTTGGCCCGCTCTGCATCGATCTCTACCTGCCTGCGCTGCCTGAGCTGGCGCGCGATCTGCAAACCTCAACCGCCACGGCGCAGCTCAGCCTGACCGCTGGCCTGCTCGGCCTTGGTGCCGGGCAGCTGCTGTTCGGGCCAATGAGCGATAAGTTCGGGCGCCTGCGTCCGCTGACGCTCTCGCTGGCGCTGCTGTTTATCGCCTCCATCGGCTGCGCGCTGGCGCAGGACATCCACCAGCTGCTGCTGGCGCGCCTGTTCGAAGGCCTGGCGGGCGCGGGCGGCGCGGTATTGTCGCGCGCGGTGGCGCGCGATATGTACAGCGGCCACGAACTGACGCGCTTCTTCGCGCTGCTGATGCTGGTGAACGGCCTGGCGCCCATCGGCGCACCGGTGCTGGGCGGCGTGCTGATGACGCTGCTTAACTGGCGTGGCATCTTCGTGGTGCTGGGCGCAACGGCGCTGCTGCTGATCCTGCTGGCGCGCTGGAAGCTGCACGAAACCCTGCCGCCCGAGCGCCGCAGCCAGGGCTCGGTCTTCTCCGCCTGGGCGGCGCTGGGCCAGGTGATGGTTCATCGTCCCTTTATGGGCTTCTGTCTGACGCAGGCCTTTATGATGTCGGGCATGTTCGCCTATATCGGCGCGTCGCCCTTCGTGCTGCAGCAGATTTATGGCCTGTCGCCGCAGGCGTTCAGCTTCTGCTTCGCCGCGAACGGCATCGGGCTGGTGATCGCCTCGCAGACCAGCGCGCGCCTCTGCCCGCTCTGGGGCGAATACCGCGTGCTGAAGGGCGGCCTGACGCTCGCCTTTGCGGCCTCCAGCCTGCTGCTGCTGGCGGGGCTCACCGCCGCGCCGCTGCCGCTGGTGCTGGTGGCGCTCTTTTTCACCATCGCGAGCAACGGCGTGATCGCCACCACCGCCTCGTCGCTGGCGATGCAGAGCCAGGGGCATCGCGCCGGCAGCGCGTCAGCGGTCATCGGCGTCTGCATGTTCTCCTTCGGCGCAATTTCGGTGCCCATTACCGGGCTGGGCGGCACCTCGCTCGTCAGCATGACCGGCACCATCTTCGGCTGCTTTATGCTGGCGATCCTGATGTTTATTTTCCTGGCGCAGAAACCGGCGCCGCGCGAATAAACTGCCTGATATCGCAACAGTTAACCGGAAACAACTGGCGCTTTGGCTTGTTGTTTTCGCCGATGCGCGTTAGCTTTAATAAAAGGTTCGCACGGGCCAACAGGCCTCTGACTTGAGGAGAGATTCATGTCACTGCAGCAGGAAATCATTACCGCACTCGGCGTTAGCCCGGATATCGACCCGCAGCAGGAAATTCGCCGCAGCGTCGATTTCCTCAAAAGCTACCTGAAGCGCAATCCATTTCTGAAGACCCTGGTGCTCGGCATCAGCGGTGGCCAGGACTCGACGCTGGCGGGCAAACTGTCGCAGCTGGCGATCGGTGAACTGCGTGAAGAGAGCGGCGACAGCGCCTACGCCTTTATCGCCGTACGCCTGCCCTACGGCGTGCAGGCGGACGAACAGGACTGTCAGGACGCGCTGGCGTTTATCCAGCCCGATCGCTCGCTGGTGGTGAATATCAAAGAGTCGGTGCTGGCCAGCGAACGCGCGCTGCGCGAGGCGGGCGTCGAGCTCTCCGATTTTGTGCGCGGCAATGAAAAAGCGCGCGAGCGCATGAAGGCGCAGTACAGCATCGCCGGCATGACCAAAGGCCTGGTGGTGGGCACCGACCATGCGGCGGAAGCGGTGACCGGCTTCTTCACCAAATATGGCGACGGCGGCACCGACATCAACCCGCTGTTTCGCCTCAATAAGCGCCAGGGCAAGCTGCTGCTGAAAACCCTGGGCTGTCCGGAACACCTCTACCTGAAGCGCCCGACGGCCGATCTGGAAGACGATCGTCCCGGCCTGGAGGATGAAGTGGCGCTCGGCGTCACCTATGAGATGATTGACGACTACCTGGAAGGCAAAAGCGTCGCGCCGGAAACGGCGAAGATCATCGAAAACTGGTATCTGAAGACCGAGCACAAGCGCCGTCCGCCGATTACGGTGTTCGACGACTTCTGGAAATAACGCCCTCTTTCCCCTGCTGCCCGGCAGGGGAAATCTTATCCCGCCTCGATGTTCACTGATTAACCCGCTGGCGAAAGCCTGAGCAGCCTGATATGCTGTATGAATACACAGTTACAGGAGTCTGTCTTGGTTCGACGTGCCGCCACGCACCGCCTCGAGTTCGACGCGGCTGCCATCTACGAATATCCCGAACACCTGCGCGAATGGCTGGAAGGTTTGCCCAATCAGCCCGGCGTCTATACCTTTCACGGCGACAGCGAGACGCTGCCGCTCTATATCGGGAAAAGCATCAATCTGCGCTCGCGCGTGATGTCGCACTTCCGCACGCCGGAAGAGGCGCGCATGTTGCGCCAGGCGCGCCGCGTCAGCTGGATCCCCACCGCGGGCGATCTCGGCGCGCTGCTGCTGGAGGCGCAGATGATCAAGACGCAGCAGCCGCTGTTCAATAAGCGCCTGCGCAAAAATCGCCAGCTCTGCTCGATTCAGATCGCCGAAGGCAAGCCTGAAGTGGTCTACGCGCGCGACGTCGATTTTTCCCACTCCCCCAACCTTTTTGGGCTTTACCGCAGTCGTCACAAAGCGCTGGAGACGCTGAAGTATCTCGCCGACGAGCATCAGCTCTGCCACGGGCTGCTGGGGCTGGAAAAGCTGAGCGCCAACCGCGCCTGTTTTCGCGCGGCGCTGCGCCGCTGCGCCGGTGCCTGCTGCGGCCGCGAAACGCTGGACGATCATCAGGCGCGGCTGCTGGAAGCGCTGGAGAGCGTGCGGGTGATCTGCTGGCCATGGCAGGGCCCGGTCGCGCTGATCGAGGAAGGGAAACTGATGACGCAGATCCACGTGATCGACCACTGGTTCTATCTGGGTTCGGTCAGCGATATGGAAGAGGCGCGTCGGCTGAAGCGCGCGCCGAGCGGCTTCGACCATGACGGCTATAAAATTTTGTGTCGACCGCTGCTTTCCGGCCACTACCCCATCGAACCGCTATAAAAAAACCGCCGACGCTGCCCAGACTTTCTGCCTGTCTGGACAACGTCGGCGGTCTTACTGCCTTACCTCAGCCGGTTATTCAGCGGCTGGCGGCGCCATTTTCTCGTCGTGCGGGCCTTTCTCGGTCAGACGCTTTTCAAAGTTAGCGTTGTACTGCTTCTTCTGCTCCGGCGTCAGCACGTTATAGAGCTTGTTCTGCGTCTCCATCATCGCCACCGCGCGCGCTTTCGCATCGGCGGTCATTTTCTCCGCCTGCGCTTCCGCTTTCGCGCGGTCGAAGGTGTCAGAGGCGATAATCGCGTGACCGGCGCGGCGCTCTTCCAGCGACGGACGTTTAAACTCTTTGTGGCTCTCTTTCATGATGTCGCGAATCTGGGTCTTCTGCGCATCGGTCAGGTTCAGGCCTTTGAACATCATCATGCCGTGGTGCATCGGCGGCTTATGCATCGCTTTTTCGCTACCGGCCGGAGGTGGCGTCAGGTTGTCGGCCGCTGCATGGACCGCGCTTGCCGCACCGAATGCCAGGGTAGAAGCGAGAATCAGAGAAGTCAGTTTACGCATAATAGTTGTCCTTATCATTCAGTTAATGACGACAGCAGCCTGTCGCGTCTTCGAGAACAAGATTACGCTGCTGAATGTCAATCTCTCAGAGAGTGAGTAAAGCCGTGAAAGCATAAAAGACAAAAATCGGGCAATCATGAAGAGAATAAGAAGGATCCGGTGAGGAATTGCAAAAGAATATGAATTTAAAGCGGATTTGGCAGGAATTATGGAGGAGTGTAAGGGTTCCGGCAGCAAAGCGGAAGGAAAATTCGCCGCTTCGCCGCCGGACAGGATGTCAGTCTGGCAGCGCCGCTGCTGGCGCCTCCTCCTCCACCAGCATCAGACCGGCGCGCAGCCCCAGCGCGACGGCAGGATTGGGAAACAGCACATATTCGCGCGCCTGCTGCACGACGTAGCGCGTGGCGCCATCCTCAGCCAGCAGCATGCCCTGCGGGAAGGCGGTAAAGTTGCGCGTCTCCGCATCCATATGCAGCCGGAACTGCTCGCTGAGGCGGGTGATCTGCTGCGCCACCCGGTAGCGACGCGGCTGCTCGCGCGCCTCCGGCAGCGGCCCGCCGCTCAGCAGCGCCGCCAGCGCCTGCTGCGCGGCGGCGAACTGCGTCAGATCGTTGGCGCCGAACGGCAGGGCCTTGCCCAGCTCCAGCGTGCAGCTGGCGGCGCCGAAGCTGGCGCAGCTGAAATGCGTAAAGGTGCCGCCTGGCGCGGTGTGGAAGACCAGCGCCTCCAGCCCCGCCGCCGTCAGCCAGCTGATAAAGGGAGCCGGCCAGGGATGCGGATTGAGCGGCAGCACGCCGAAGCGGGTATGCCAGGAGCCGCGAATGGCGGTGTGCAGATCGAGATGCCAGCGCGGCTGCGCCGCCTTGCCGCCCTCCAGCCAGAAGGCCTCCGTCGCCTGCTCCAGACGCAGCGCGCGCCGCGCCTCGTCGCAGTCGTCGATCTGCTGCCAGCGGCCGCCGAACAGGCGGTTCACGTCATGGCGCAGGTAGCGCTTCCCGGCGCGCAGCGCCGCCGGATTGCCGAGGATCGCCAGCACGCGATGACGCAACACCATCTCGCCGCGCAGCAGCGCGCTGATAAGCGCATTCATTATCTCTACCGGCGCGGTCTCATTGCCGTGAATGCCGGCCGACAGCACCAGCGCCTGCTGCGGCTCGTCGAGCGGGTCGAGCTGGAGAATACCGTGATCGATCCAGCGCCAGCGCAGCCAGGGCGTCTCACCGCACAGCTGATGCGGCGCCTCGCCTGACAGCGTCTGCTGAAGAAAATCGTGCATGAAAGCTCCTTTCTGCGATGTCAGCGCCGTTCCCGCTACTGCTGAAACGCGTAAACGTTGCCCAGGTCCAGCAGCCGCGTCAGCTCGTCCAGCGCCTCGCGGCCCTCTGTTAACAGCTGAGGGTCAGCCAGATCCGCCTGCGTCAGGCGATCGCGGTAGTGGCGATCCACCCACTCATTAAGCGTGGCGAACAGGCGATCGTTCATGATTACCGCCGGATTCAGCGCCTGCCGCTCCTGAGGCGTCAGCACCACGCGCAGCCGCAGACAGGCAGGACCGCCGCCGTTTTGCATGCTTTCGCGCAGGTCGAAGCTCGCCAGCTCGCGCACCGGGCCGCCCTGCTCCACCAGCTCGCTCAGGTAGCCCCAGACGCCGGGATGCTGGCGCGACTCTTCGGGCAGCACCAGCAGCATCGCGCCATCGTCGCGGCTCAGCAGCTGGCTGTTGAAGAGATAAGTGCTGACCGCGTCCGCCACCGAGACGCGGCTTTCAGGCACCTCAATGGCGGTAAAGCCAGGCACGCGCTGCTGCAACGTCGCCAGCAGCGCAGGCTGATTGACGAACGCCCGCTGATGGAGGAAGAGCGCTTCGCGGTTGCTGACCGCGATAACGTCGTTATGAAACACCCCCTGGTCGATCACTTCCGGGTTCTGCTGGGCAAAAATCGTGTGGCGCTCGTCAAGCTGATGCAGCCTGGCCACTGCCTGGCTCGCCTGCAGCGTCTGCCGCGCGGGATAGCGGCCCGGGGCGATGCCGCCGTTGTCGTCGCGCCCGTAAACAAAGAGCTGCAGGCTGCGTTCGCCATACTCGGCGCCGAGGCGGTTATGGTTCGCGGCCCCTTCGTCGCCAAACAGCGCCACCTGCGGCAGCGCGTCGTGCACGTTGAAATGCTGCGGATCGCGAAAGATAGCGCGCAGCAGCCGGGCGGTCTGCGGCGCCTCCATGGCGCGATGGAACTTGTTGTTCAGGTTGGCGACGGTGAAATGGACGCGCCCGTCGGCGCTGTCGGCCGAAGGCGACACCGTCGCCGCGTTGGCGACCCACATCGCCGAGGCGGAACTGACCGCCGACAGCAGCCCGGGCGACGCCTTCGCCGCCTGCGCCAGCACCTGTTCGTCGCTGCCGCGGAAGCCGAGCTGACGCAGCAGCGGCAGATTGGGCCGCTCATGCGGCGGGATCACCCCCTGCACAAAGCCTTTATCCGCCAGCGCCTTCATCTTCAGCAGGCCCTGCTTCGCCGCGAGGCGCGGGTTAGACGGCTGATGCTGGTGGCGCGTCGAGGCCTCGTTGCCGAACGACAGCCCGGCATAGTGGTGCGTCAGGCCGACCAGCCCGTCGAAGTTCGCTTCTGTGGTTTTCATGCCTGCTCCTCGCGCGCAGAAAAATCGAGCCCCGGCGAGAGCGCGGCGGGCAGCGTCAGATCGGGCGTCTCCAGCGACGCCATCGGCCAGGCGCAGTAGTCCGCCGCGTACCAGGCGCTGGCGCGGTGGTTGCCGGAGGCGCCAACGCCGCCAAACGGTGCGCTGCTGGCCGCACCGGTGAGCGGCTTGTTCCAGTTTACGATCCCGGCGCGCGCCTCCAGCAGCAGCTGGTCGAACTGCGCGCGCGACGGCGAGATAAGGCCGCAGGAGAGGCCGTAGCGGGTCGCGTTGGCGAGGCGGATCGCCTCATCGAAGCTGTCGTAGCGAATAACGTTAAGCAGCGGGCCGAACACCTCTTCGTCCGGCAGGCCGCTGACCCGCGTGACGTCGATAATGCCCGGCGTGAGCAGCGCATTGCTGCGCTGCGGCCAGCGCATCTCCAGCAGCGGCGTGCCGCCGAGCGCGACGCGCTGCTGCCACGCCTGATAGATCTTTTCCGCCGCCTCGACGGAGATGGCGCTGCCCATAAAGGGCTGCGGCTCGGCGTTCCACGCGCCGGGCTGCAGCCGCGCGCTGACGTCCACCAGCCGCTGCAGGAAGGCGTCGCCCGCCGCGCCGCGCTTCACCAGCAGGCGGCGCGCGCAGGTGCAGCGCTGCCCCGCGGTAATAAACGCGGACTGAATAGCGATATGCACCGCCGCGTCGATATCCGCCGGATCCTCGACGATGAGCGCATTGTTGCCGCCCATCTCCAGCGCCAGCATTTTCTCCGGCTGGCCAGCGAACTGGCGATGCAGTTGATAGCCGGTTCCCGCGCTGCCAGTAAAGAGCACGCCGTCGATCTGCGTCTCCGCCGCCAGCGCCTGTCCGGTGGCGCGCGCGCCCTGCAGCAGCGCCAGCACGCCGCGCGGCAGCCCCGCTTCCAGCCAGAGGCGCACGGTTTTCTCCGCCGTCAGGGGCGTCAGCTCGCTCGGCTTGAAGAGGACGCAGTTGCCCGCCAGCAGCGCCGGCACAATATGGCCGTTCGGCAGATGGCCGGGAAAGTTGTAGGGGCCGAAGACCGCCAGCACGCCGTGCGGGCGATGGCGCAGCGAGCTTTCGCCCTCGTGCTGTTCGCCGGTGCGCGTATGAAAAGCTTTCACAGAGATAGCGATCTTATTGATCATCGCCTGTACTTCGGTCAGCGCCTCCCAGCGCGGCTTGCCGGTTTCGGCGGCGATGGTGTCCGCCAGCTCGGTTTTATGGCTCTCCAGCAGCGCGGCGAAACGCTCGGCCAGCGCCTGACGCTCGGAGAAAGGTCGGCGCGCCCAGCCGGGAAACGCCTCGCGGGCGGCCGCCGCAGCCTGCGCGATCTGCTCCGCCGTGGCGGCCTCGCCCTGCCACAGCGTTTCGCCGAACACCGGATCGACTTTACGCAGCGCGTCGCCGCGGCCCGGCTGCCATTCGCCGTTAATCATTTGCGTCATGCTTTTTTCTCCTCGCCGCCCAGCGTCACCACGCGCAGGCTATCGCCTGGCTCAACGTGCAACGCCCTGAGCTGATTCTCATTAAGTACCACGTCATGCTGCTCGATGCGCGCGGGCAGCAGCGCGACGCGGAAACGGTGATAGTCCATATTCGCCACCAGACAGAGCGGCGCATGTTCGTCCGGTTCGCCGAGCGCGGCGCTGCGCACATGGCTCTTGCGGATGGCGCGAATGTCGTCGATTTCGCACTCCAGCGTCGGACCGCCATCGAAGATGTCGATATAGTTGCGGTAGCGGAACCCCTCTGCCTCCAGCACCGCGCGCGCGGGCGCGGTCTTCTCATGCACCTGGCCGATTACCGCCCGCGCCTCTGGCGACAGGTAGTCGATATAGAGCGGATGCTTCGGCATCAGCTCGGCGATAAAGGCTTTCTGGCCGGTGCCGCTGAGGAAGTCGGCCTTGCGAAACTCCATGGAGAAGAAGCGGCTGCCGACGCTCTCCCAGAAGGGCGAATGGCCCGCGTCGTCGCTGACGCCGCGCATCTCGGCCACCACGCGATCCATAAACTGATGGCGAAAGTTCGCCATAAAGAGAAAGCGCGACTTAGAGAGCAGGTAGCCGTTTTTGCCGTCGCGGTAGTCGGGATCGAGAAACAGCGTGCAGAGTTCGCTGCTGCCGGTATGGTCATTGCTCAGCGACAGGGTCGGCAGCGCCGCGTAGACGTTGAGCTCTTTTGAGGCGTGCACCTGGGTGCCGACGCGAAAGTTATACCAGGGCTCCTGCAGTCCGACCGCCACCTCAATGGCGCAGATGCCCACGGCGCGATTCTCTTCACTGTCCGCCAGCACAAAGACGTAGCCCTGTTCGGCGCGCGGCAGCCTGCCCTGCCAGGTTTGCAGCGAGCGCTCGATGCGCGCCTGCAGCGTCGGGCTGTCGACCGGCAGCGAGGTGAGTCCGCCGCCCGTTTTACCGGCCAGCGTCAGCAGCTGCGCCAGGTCGTCATGTTCAACAGGGCGAATCACCATCATGATGTCGATCCTCGCGCCAGGTGTTCACAGGCAGCGGCAAAGCGCGCCATGCCGGTTTTGACTTCCTCTTCGCTGATATTGAGCGCCGGCGCGAAGCGCACCACGTTAGCGCCGGCGATCAGTACCATCACGCCCTGCTCGGCCGCCGCCAGGTTAAACTGCTTCGCTTTACCGGCATAGTCCTCGTTCAGCACTGCGCCGATCAGCAGGCCCATGCCGCGCACTTCTTTAAACAGATGCAGCCGCTGGTTAATCTCCTCCAGCGCCTCGACGATCCACTGATGGCGTTCAGTCACGCCCGCCAGAGTCGCAGGCTGGTTGATCAGTTCCAGCACCTTGCCCGCCACCGCGCCCGCCAGCGGATTGCCGCCGTAGGTGGTGCCGTGGGTGCCGACGTTCATGACCTGCGCCAGATCCTCGCGCGTCAGCATCGCGCCGATAGGGAAACCGCCGCCCAGCGCCTTGGCGGTGGTGAGCACGTCCGGCGTCACGCCGTAGTGCATATAGGCGTAGAGCGAACCGGTGCGGCCTACGCCGCTCTGCACTTCGTCAAAAATCAGCAGCGCCTGGTGCTGGTCGCACAGCGCGCGCAGGCCGCGTAAAAAGGCGGGATCGGCAGGCAGCACGCCGCCTTCGCCCTGAATCGGCTCGACGATCACCGCGCAGGTGTTGTCGTCGATCAGCTGCGCCGCTGCTTCCAGATCGTTAAACGGGGTATGGCGGATATCGGGCGGCAGCGGCGCGAAATCTTTTGAGTAGGCGGGCTGACCGCCAGCGGAAACGGTAAACAGCGTGCGGCCGTGAAAAGCATTATTGAAGGCAACGATGCCGCTTTTATGCGCGCCGAAGCGATCGTGTGCGGTTTTACGCGCCAGCTTCAGCGCCGCCTCGTTGGCTTCGGCGCCCGAGTTGCAGAAGAAGACGCGGTCAGCGAAGGTGGCGTCGATCAGCTGCTTCGCCAGCCGCAGGATCGGCTCGTTGGTATAGCCATTGCCGGTATGCCACAGGCGCGACGCCTGTTCGGTCAGCGCCTGCTGCAGCGCCGGGTGCGCATGGCCCAGCGCATTAACCGCAATGCCGCCGGCAAAGTCGATATACTCTTTGCCGTTCTGATCCCAGAGGGTCGAGCCCGATGCGCGTACCGGTACAAAGTTCGCTGGCGCATAGACCGGCACCATCCATTGATCGAAATCGTGACGCGAAACCTGCAGTGACATAACTGTTTCTCCTGCCTTCCCGCCCGGCGCGCCGGTGAGTAAAGCGAATGTTTTAAGTTTGTGAAATTCGGGTGAATGCAGCCCTACTGTAAAGTGCAGCATGCGTGCCAGCAAAGCGAATAAATGCATAAAAGAGGCGTGACAACGAAATATCAATAACTTAAATACATGCGATATTCACTTTTATTGCATATATAGTGAATAATTTTGTGACTGTCGCGCCTGCGCCCTATAATCCGCAGCAGATTTATGCAGTTACCAGAGTAAATATTGCTTTTGTGATCGCTCCTGACTTTTATGTTCAAAATCAGGCAAAAAACGCCCTTTAGAGGTGCAGCGTGCTCTGTTTAAGGGCAGATCGATCGCCTGAAAGCGTGAAGGCGGATCGCCTGCCTCAAAATTAAGCCTGGCCAGTCCGTGGGGACCGTTACATGCGTAAAAGGCCAGGCGGATTATTCACCTGGCCTGAGTAAATAAACGGCATGCGTTAAAACAATTATTTCTGACGTTATTATCAATTCAGCAATAAGAATTTATGATGGCTATTTAATTTGTAAAGGAGCTAATTATTAGAGCTTTAATTTTGGCTGCTATTTGCACTTTTCCGATAAAGCTTGCTTTTCCTCTGGGATTAGCTAGCCAGATATCAAGACGCAGCCCTGCCCGAAACTTTCACAATAAGAATTTATATTTATGATTAAATTCAATGTGTTAAAATTAAATAATTTTACCAACCTTCTGGCTGGCAATAATTTACGCCTCGCATTGCCGATCAATAAATAACCAGCAGAAACATAAAATCAGCCATAGAAATATTCAGTTACACTTATTGCACTAGGTCAAATTATCCTTTTGTGTCATTTTTCTTTCACCCCGGATAGCGGGGAATAATAACTAACAAAGACAGGGTAAATATCAATGATGAAGCGCGCGATAGCGGCGGCAGTGGTGTCGTCTCTTGTAGGGATATCTGCCAGCCAGGCAGCAGAGATTTATAATAAAGATGGTAACAAACTCGACTTAGTGGGAAAGATTAACGTCTCGCACCTGTTTTCTAACGACAGCAGCAGCGATGGCGATACCTCTTCCTATGCGCGCTTCGGCTTTAAGGGCGAAACCAAAATTACCGACCGGCTGACCGGCTATGGCTTCTGGCAGTATCAGTACAGCCTGCGCAACTCGGAAGGCAGCGACGCGCAGACCGGCAACCGCACCCGTCTCGGCTATGCTGGCCTGAAGTTTGGCGACGCCGGCTCGCTCGACTATGGCCGCAACTACGGGCTGGTCTACGACGCATTCGCCTATACCGATATGCTCCCCTTCTTCGGCGGCGACTCCGGCTATACCGACGCCTTCCTGGCGGGGCGTTCCACCGGCCTGCTTACCTGGCGTAACAAAGATTTCTTCGGCCTGATCAAAGGGCTGAGCCTGGCCGCGCAGTATGAAGGCAAAAACGATCGCGCTGGCAATACCGACGGCGTGCGCCGCTCCAATGGCGACGGCTACGCCCTTTCCGCCAGCTACGCCTTCGATTTCGGCCTGAGCTTTACCGGCGCTTACGCCAGCCTCGACCGCACCGAGACGCAGAACGCGGCGGCGCGCGGCGACGGCGACCGGGCGCAGAACTGGGCCACGGCAGTAAAATATGATGCGAATCAGATCTACCTGGCGGCGATGTATGGCGAAACCCTGAACGCCACGCCGATCAGCGGCGGTTTCGCCAACAAAGCGCAGAACTTCGAAGCGGTGGCGCAGTATCAGTTCCTGAACGGGCTGCGCCCGTCGATAGGCTACGTCTCATCAAAGGGCAAAGAGATTGAGAATATCGGCGACGCCGACATCTTCAAATATGTTGCGGTAGGCACCACCTACTACTTCAACAAAAACATGTCGACCTACGTGGAGTACAAGATCAACCTGCTGGACGACAACAACCCGCTGGGCCTGAAGACCGACGATATCACTGCCGTCGGCCTGATCTACCAGTTCTGATAAGGTTTTACCCTCACTCTGCGCCCGGTCCGTGTCAACCGGGCGCGCAGGGCCGCGCAAGCGGCCTTTTTTGCGTCACGCAGAGGCGTGCCGCCAGAGTCAGGTCAGACGGTAGTAGGCGTCCGGGCGCAGCGGCGTCGGCAGCGTCTCCTCCTCTCCCGCCATCTCACGCAGGCTAATCTCAATATTGGTGCAGATCGCATCCATCGGCAGATGGTTATTCTGATAGCCGAACGGCATCTCCAGCTCCTCCGCCAGCGTATCGAGCGACAAAAAGGTGTAGGAGATAAACATCGACACCAGCGGCGTCATCGCGTGCAGATCGGGCGCCAGCGCAAACGGCAGCAGCGTGCAGAAGAGATAGACGGTGCGGTGCAGCAGCAGGCCATAGGCGAACGGCACCGGCATGCTCGCCAGCCGTTCGCAGCCACCCAGCACCGCCGCCAGCTGATTCAGGCTCTCGTCGATCGTGCTCCACACCAGATCGCTGATTTTGCCCTGGCGACGCTGGTCCGCCAGCCAGTGCGAGAGCTGAAGGTGCAGCATATTGGTCGGCGAGCGGCGCGACAGCACCCAGTCGGCATCTTCCCCGAGCAGCCGCTGCAGATCGGCGCGCGCGTCGCTGCGGCGCAGCTGGTGCTTCAGGCTATAGCAGAACGCCAGCAGCAGCGCCTGGATCCGCGGCGCATCGTCAGGAAAGAGCGCCAGCACCTGACGCTGCAGCGTGCGGCAGGCGATCAGCAGCGCGCCGAAAAAATGGCGCGCCTCGCTGAAGCGCGCGAAGCAGACGCTGTTGCGAAAGCCGAGAAACACCGCAATGGAGACGCCGAGCAGGCTAAAAGGCGCCAGCGTCAGCTTGATGCCGAGGGTCTCGTACCAGTTGAGCAGCCAGAGCGCGAGCAGCGACATCAGCAGATTAAGAAACAGGCGGAATGAAATAACAGGCAGCACAGAGCCGTGCCAGGCGAACAAACGAACGAACCAGTGGCGATGAGGACGAACGATCATGATGGGCAGGTGACAAGGGATTTTGCGGCGATTCTGCGACTTTCCCGCACGCCTGACCAGCGATAAATTGTGACAATTGTCACAACTTATTCCTCTCTCGCGCGCTAGCTGCCCACTGAGCCGCAGCGCGCTATCATCGTCGCCACCGCCTGCGCGATTGCGGGCCGATCGGGCGCGTAATAGAACTGCGCGCTGGTTTCGTGATGGCTAAATTTCGCCACCTCGATCCATGCCACCGCCTCTGACTGCGCATTCAGCAGGTTAAACCGGTCCACGCCCCCAGGCAGCGGATCGTCGGCCTCTAACCGCAGTCGCTGGTTGAGCGCTGTGGTTTCCAGACACTGCTCAACCTCGAAGCGATGGGCGGCGAAATAGCCGGTGGTGGTCTGAGGATGAAGCGACACCTGGCCCAGATCCACGCAGCCGCATAAACAGCCGCAGGCGAACAGAAGAGAGAAAAGTTTCATTGATGACCTCTCGGCAGAGACAGCGAACAGCAGTGATGATAGCGCGCGCGGCGTCACGCAATCCTCAACAGCGCGTCAGGGCGCCATAATATCGAAGCGATCTGACGCCGCACCGGCATCGGCCTGCATCGGCGGCTGCACCTTCAGGGTGATCCAGTTCGAGGTGACGCGCTGCTGCTTCTCATCCTCCAGCGTCACCGACAGGCGGTACTCGTTGCTGGCGCCTGGCGAGTCGTCCCAGGCGGGCACGATCAGGCTCCAGCCCTGCGGCTGGCTGTTATTCGCGGGCGGCGTCAGGCTCAGCGCCTGGGTATCGCCCTGCCAGCTCACCGCCTTAATCGGGTTGCTGTGGCGGATCTGCAGCTTCAGCGGCAGGCTTTCGCCCGGCGTCAGCTGCCACGGCGGCGTGGCAAGAAACACCGACAGGGTTTTGCGCTGGCGAAAACTGAGCACCGGCGTATCGGAACGGGTGACCCGGTCATAGCGGCTGCCGCGCAGCGAACGCGCCTCGGCAACGTTGCTCGCCTCCAGCTGCTTGCTCAGCGCCACGCCGAAGCGATAGTTAAGCTTTAACCCCAGCTGATCCTGCGTCTCGCCCGCGCTGCTGGTCTTGTGGCTGGCCGATAGCGTCACCAGCGGCACCGGCGTATAGGAGAGGCCCAGCGACAGCGCGGAGGGGTTGTGGTAGCGGTTGCCGCTGTGAAAAAGATCGACGTTATCGCCGAGATACTGCTCCCAGCTCAGCGACACGCCGAGCTGACGATAGAACGGCAGATAGCTCTGCGTGGTGATGTCGTAGCCGCGCGCCATACGCTGCTGCTCGCTGTCGCCGCTGTTCTTCCAGCTGCCCAGCGGGTGATAGTAGTTGGCGGAGAAGCGCAGATTCTCGTTCCAGGCTTCGGTGCCGAGCGAAGCGCGCTGCTGGCCGATATCGACGCTGCGGTCGAGAAAGGCGTTATAGCCCAGTAGCCAGCCTGGCGTCACCCAGCGCTGCCCCAGGCCGACATTGCCCACCAGCCCGTCACTGGTGTCGCGCACCCCCACCTGGCTAAAAGTGAGATGGCTGCGCTCGTCCGACAGCGCGGTGAAAAGATCGCCGCCGGTGCCGGTGAAGCTGCCCTGCATATCCACCATCAAATCGATCTGGGCATTACCGTAGGGCGACAGCAGCGACTGCCCTTCACTCTCGACGCGGTTCGCCACCTCGTCACGAAAGTGGTTAAAAGCCCAGACGCCCGCCTGCTGGCCAAAACTGGTGCTGTCGTCGCCGTTCAGGCTTGCTTCGCCAATGTCTTTGGCGATAGCGGCGAGCCGCTTATTCCACTCGTCGTCGCTCTGCGCGTTGCCCAGCGACGGCAGCGCCGCCAGCTGCTGGTTAAAACGTGCCGGATCGTCAAAAGGCGTCTCCGCCACGGCGGCGGTGCCGGTGAAAGCCTGGGCCGCAGGCAGAGCGGAAAGCAGCGCCGCGACAAGGGGCGAAGAGGCAAAAAGCGGGCGGGCAAAGCGGTGAAGAAACATAGCGTCTTATCGGTTTTTTCAGCTGATTAACGAGATCTGTCTCACAAAAGGATTTGAATTTACTTTAACACATCGCGATGAATTTGCAGAGAATGGCAGGGAAAAGCGGAAAAAGCAGGGAAAAAGCTGGATAAACGCAGCGTTATCCAGCCTGAAGTCGCTATCAGGAGAAGATAAGCCCGCCATCGACGTTAATGGTCTGGCCGGTAATATAGCGGGCGTCGTCAGAGGCGAGAAACGCCACCAGCCCGGCGACATCCTCCGGCTGGCCGGCGCGCTTCAGCGGAATATTCTCTACCCACTCCGCCATCAGCTCGCCCTTGCCATATTTTTTCTTATCGCTGCTGAGGATCTCGCCCCAGACGCGGTCGTTGTAGTCCCACATCTCACTCTCGATAATGCCGGGACAGAAGGCGTTCACGGTGATATGCCAGGGCGCCAGCTCCAGCGCCAGGCTCTGGGTAATGCCGATCACCCCCATCTTGCTCGCCGCGTAGTGCGGCGTGTAGATAAACCCCTGGCGCCCCTGGCCCGAAGAGGTGTTGATCAGGCTGCCGCCGTTCTGCTGCACCATATATTTCGCCGCCTCGCGACAGCAGAGCCAGACGCCGGTGGTATTCACCGCCAGCACCTTGTCGAAATCCGCTTTCGGCATGGCGTCGAAGCGATCGATGGTGATCACGCCCGCGTTCTGTATCGAGACGTCGATGCGGCCGAAGCGGTCGAACGCCTGCTGATAGAGCTGCTGGACCGCGGCTTCGTCGGTGACGTCCGCCTGTAGCGCCAGAATATCGCTGCCGTACTTCTCCTTCAGCGCCTCGGCGGTGGCGAACACCCGCTCGGCGTTGGAGACCATCACCAGGTTAGCGCCGTCGCGCGCGAAGCGCGCCGCGATGCCGGCCCCAATGCCGCGACAGGCGCCGGTAATAACGACGGTTTGCCCTTGAAAATGACGCATCATGTTGCCCTCCGCTTATCCATGACTGACTTCAGATACCGATGTCGACTGCTGCTTTTTTTCATGGCGACGCAGCAGCACCACTTTGCTTTGCAACCGCTGCTGGAACTGGTCGATCACCACGGCGGTGACAATCACCAGCCCCTTGATCACCATCTGCCAGAAGTCGCTGACGCCCATCATCACCATGCCGTCGGCGAGGAAGACGATGACGAAGGCGCCGATAATCGAGCCGGAGACGCGGCCGCGGCCGCCCGCCAGCGCCGTGCCGCCCAGCACCGTAGCGCCGATAGCGTCCATCTCAAACATATTGCCGGTCATGGGATGGGCGGTTTGCAGCTGCGACGCCACCACCAGCCCCACCAGTCCGGCGCAGAGGCCGGAGAAGGCGTAGACGAAAATTTTCACCTTCACGATCGGCACGCCCGCCAGCCGCGCGGCCGATTCGTTGCCGCCGGTGGCGTAGATATAGCGCCCCAGCGGCGTTTTGCGCGTCAGGTAGAGCCCGAGCAGCAGAAAGCCCACCATCAGCCAGATCGGCAGATAGATGCCGAGCAGCGTGCCGGAGCCGAGAAAGGCGAAGCCGGTATTGCCGAGCGCCGGCAGGCCGACCAGGTTGGCGTAGGTGCTGCCGTCGTTGAACAGCAGCGCCGCGCCGCGCGCCACATACATCATGCCCAGGGTGCAGATAAAGGGCGCGACGCCAAGCCGGGTGATCACCGCGCCGTTCACCAGCCCAATAACCACGCCGAACAGCGCCACCGCGAGGATCACCTCCGGCACGTTGAGAAACAGGATATTGCCGTTCCACAGCGGCACGCCGCTGGTGAGCAGCGCGCCCGCCACCATGCCGCAGATGCCCGCCACCGCCCCCACCGAGAGATCGATGCCGCCGGTGAGGATCACCAGCGTCATGCCGATCGCCAGCAGCCCGGTAATGGCGACGTGCTGGGTCATAATCAGCAGGTTCGACGGGGTAAGAAAGTTCGGCACCATGACGCTGAAAAAGCCGATGACGATCAGCAGCGCAATAAAGGTGCGCGCTTTCAGCAGGTACATATAGAGCAGGTATTTTTGGTTCATCATCTCTCCTGCGGGCGAGCGACGTCGCCCGTCATGCCTGGTAAACCGGCGGCTTAGTCATGCGGCGTCGAGGCCGTAATCAGTTTTTCGCGCGTGACCTCAGCGCGGGGTAAATCGGCGGTGATACGGCCGTCGGCCATCACCAGCACGCGGTCTGCCAGCGCCATCACCTCATCCAGCTCGGAAGAGGAGAACATCACCGCCAGCCCCTGCTGCGCCAGCGTGCCAATCAGGTGATAGACGTCGGTTTTCGCGCCGACGTCGATGCCGCGCGTCGGCTCGTCCAGCAGCACCACCTGCGGCCCGGTCATCAGCGCCTTGCCCAGCACCACCTTCTGCTGGTTGCCGCCGCTCAGCGAGGTAATCGGCAGCTCGGGATCGCTGACCTTGATCGCCAGATGCTGGATCATCTCGTCGACGCGCCGCTTCTCTTTGGCCGGATGCAGCAGGCGCAGCGCGCGGCGAAAGCCGCGCAGGCTGAGGTCGGTCAGCGTCATATTGGCGGTGATCGACATCAGCTGCACCACGCCTTCCCCCTGGCGATCCTCCGGCACCAGCGTAATGCCGCGCTTCAGCCGCTGCTGAAAGCTGCACCGCTCCAGCGCGCTGCCCGCCAGCCGCACCTTGCCCGACTGGCAGTGCATCAGGCCGATCAGCCCTTTGAACAGCTCGGTGCGCCCGGCGCCCAGCAGGCCATAAATGCCGATCACCTCTCCTTTGCGCAGCGAGAAGCTGACCTCGTTGAGCCGGTAGCCGCCGTTCTGGTGCAGCGCGGTCAGGCCGTCTACCTCCAGCACCGTTTCGCCCTGCGCCGCCGCCTGATAGTCGAAGTGCTTTTTCTTGTCGCCAACCATCTGTTCGATAATCCAGGGCACGCTGGCGTCGCGCACCTCGCGCTCGCTGATAAAGCGGCCGTCGCGGAAGATGGTGATGTGGTCGCCGATCGCCATCAGCTCCTCCAGCCGGTGCGAGATATAGATGATGGTGACGCCGCGCCGCTTCAGCTGCTCAATCACGTTGAACAGCACCTTCACCTCCGACTGGCTGAGCGCGCTGGTCGGCTCATCCATAATCAGCACGCGCGTATCTTTCGAGAGCGCCCGCGCGATCTCCACCAGCTGCTGATGGCCGATGCCCAGCTCGCCCAGCGGCGCATAGGGATCGACATCCAGCTCCAGCCGCTCCAGCAGCGACTTCGCCAGCGCATACTGATACTTCTCGTTGATCACGCCGCGCTGGAAGAACTCGTTGGCGATGAAAATGTTGTCCATCACGTTCATGTTGGGGAACAGGTTCAGCTCCTGAAAGATGATGCTGATGCCCTGTTTTTCCGCCTGGTGCGTCGAGGAGAGCGATACCGGCTCGCCGTCGAGCAGGATCTCGCCGCTGGAGGGGGTCTCGACCCCGGCCAGCATCTTCATCATGGTGGATTTGCCCGCGCCGTTTTCGCCAATCAGCACGTTGACCTTGTTGCGATAGACGCGGTAGTTGACCTGATCGAGCGCGGTGACGCCGGGATAGATGCGCGACAGGCCGCGCGTCTCGATAATCACCTCGCCGGTTGCGTGTGAATGCTGCATAACCGCTCCTTACTGCCGCGCGATGGCGACAGGCGTCACGTTCGGGATCTGCTGCGGCACATCCCAGCTGCTGAATACGCCCGTCAGCTGCACCTTGTCGCCCACTTTCGGCTTGAAGGCGGTCATCATGTCGGAGGCCTGCTGATTGATGGCGCGGCCGTAGTCGCCGAACAGCACCTGGTCGTTAAAATCCTGATAGCTGGCCCCTTTATAGGCGTCGCGCAGCGCGGTGCCGGGAATAATCGGCCCAGTCTGCACCGTGATGTTGTCGCCCGAGGCCTCTTTGACCGTCATGCGGCCGCTGCGCGAGGTGGTATTGACCGCCGTTACTTCGCCGCTGACGCGGACGCTAAACACGCAGGGGTTTTCCGCCTGGCTGCGATAGCCCAGCGTGCTGCAGGCGGTGTCGAAATCTTTCGCCGCCTGCAGCGCCTTCAGCAGGTCGCCCGCGGGCTTCGCGTCGCGCTGCACCTGCGGCACCAGCTGTTCGCGCCAGGTCTGGGCGATATTCGCCATCTTCGGGTTCGGCGGATTTTTCAGGTCCGCCAGCTCCTGCTGCGACACAATGCGGCAACCGCTGAGCACCATCATCGGAAGCAGAAGCCAGAGTCGTCTGTGCATGGGATTCTCCTGACGCCCGTCCCGGACGGGCGCCGCTGCAAGGGGGATTACGACTTAAAGTTGAAGTCCTGCACGCCGCTGGCGTTATCCGGCGTAATCAGAATGCCGCGGAACATCACGCGCTGCTTCGCCGGCTTCACCCCTTTCTGAATAAAGTTATCCAGATCGGTGACGCCCTGTGCGGCGATCGCCTGCGCCTGCAGCATCACCGTGGCTTTCAGCGTGCCCGCCTTCACCGCGTCGCGCTCGTCGTTGCTGCCGTCAATGCCCACCACGGTGACGTCGTTGCGGCCCGCCGCCTTCAGGGCGGCAATCGCCCCCAGCGCCACCGGTCCGTTGCCGCAGATCACCCCTTTCACATCGGGATGCGCCTGCAGAATGCTGTCCATAATGCGCTTGCCGTCGATCAGGGTGCCTTTCGCATCCTGGCGCGCCACGCTCTGCATATCGGGATACTGGTCCAGCACCTGATGGAAGGATTTCGACCGCGTCACGCAGTTGTTGTCGGCCAGGTTGCAGGTCAGCTCGGCATATTTGCCTTTCTCGCCCATCTTCTCGACGAATACGGTGGCGACGTCGGAGCCGGCCTGGAAGTTGTTATGGGTGATCTGCTCCAGCGCAACGTCATCGACCGGAATTTCGCGGTTAATCAGCACCACCGGGATCCCGGCCTCTTTGGCCTTTTTGATCGCCGCGACGCTGGCGGTGGAGTCGGCGTTATCCAGGATAATGCCCTGCACTTTTTTGCCGATGGCGGCGTCGATCAGCTCGCTCTGCTTCTTCACGTCTTCGCCGTGCGACAGCACCGAGGTTTTGTAGCCCAGCTCTTGCGCCTTGAGGTTGGCGCCCTTGGCCTCCGAGGCGTAATAGGGGTTATCCAGCGAGTTAACGAGGATCATGATGGTGCCTTTCTCCGCCGCGAAGCCGGCGCTGGAGAAGAGGCTGGCGGCGATCGCGGTGCACAGCAGGGAGCGGATTTTCATAGTGATATTCTCTCTTCTATTTGTAGGGGGTGAGGCGTTGGGGCGGGTGCTGCATTACCAGATGGTGAAGCCGCCATCGATCATCAGATCGGCGCCGGTAATCATGTCGCTGCCGTTGCTGGCGAAAAACAGCACGGCGGCGGCGATTTCGTCGGTGTAGGCGAAGCGGCCTAGCGGGATCAGCTTTTTCATCGCTTCGCCCTTCTCGCCGCGCCAGGCTTTTTCGCCCATCGGCGTCAGCACCACGGTAGGCGACAGGGTATTTACGTTAATGCGGTGCGGCGCGAACTCTTTCGCCATCACTTTGGTCATGCCGAGCAGCCCCGCCTTCGCAGAGGTGTAGGCGACGTGGTTATCGATGGCAATCGACGCCGCCTGTGAGGCGATATTGATGATTTTGCCCCCCTTGCCCGCCGCGACCATGCGTTTGCCCGCCGCCTGCGCGCAGAGAAACGGCCCGGTAAGGTTGACGGCGATCTGCTTCTGCCATTCGGCGAAATCGGTTTCCAGCACCGGCTGCAGCATTACGTAGCCAGCGCAGTTAACCAGGATATCGATCTGGCCATAGTGCTGTGTCACCGCGTCGAACGCCTGCTCGACCGAGGCCGGGTCGGTGACGTCGCAGGTGACAAACTGCACCTTGTCGGCGTCGAAGCTGTCGCGCAGGCCGGCGACCTTTTCCGCTTCGAAAGGGGGATAAAGCAGCGCCAGACGCGCCCCTTTCGCCAGCAGCATCTCGTTGCTCGCCATGGCGATGCCCCCAAGTCCGCCGGTCACCACTGCCACTTTGCCGCCAAGATCCATCGCGCTGTTGACGCCGTAGCGCAGGTTTACGTCATATTCGCTGCTCATCCTTTCCTCACTTGTGTCGTTGCCAGCGGCCGCTCCTGTTGAAACGGATTTACCCGGGCGTATGGCCATTTGATTTTCGAACAAAAATATAAGCTATCGAATCGCAATGGTATGTGGGTGAGATCAAATTTCATACACCTCGCAAAAATTATTTTTATCCCCTTGTTTTCGCGTGATATAGCCTGATAAGCCTTTAGGCGGCATGGATAAAGGCGCTATGTGAACCCTGCGCTTTCAAAGGGATGCAAGATATTCATTTTCGTTCGAAAGCTAATAGCGCACCGCACTGCCTCGCATTCATCAAAAGCGCGGGGTAAACTCAGCGTCAGGCATCTATTCGCCGGATATAACCGTGGTTGAGAAGAGGGAGCGTTTCGATTGAAAAGCAAAACTGAGCAGCTTGCCGATATGCAGCAGCGCCGCGAAAAGATTCTGGAGATGATCCGCGAAGATGGCACGGTGACGGTTAAGGCGCTGACGGAGGCGTTCGGTCTGACGGAGGCGACTATCCGTACCGACCTGAGAATGCTGCAAAAGCAGGGGTTTGTGCAGCGCTATCACGGCGGCGCCACCCTGATGACCGGCAAGCAGAATACCGGCGCGCTGCTGCTGGAGCGGCAGACCCATCTGGAGGAAAAAGAGGCGATCGGCCGACTGGCGGCGCAGCATATCGAAAACGGCGACACGGTGATTTTCGATTCAGGCACCACGACCACCGCCATCGCCGAGGCGATCGGCCATATTCGCCGCCTTTCGGTGGTGACCACGGCGGTGAATATCGCGCTCAAGCTGGGCGGCGAGCCGGGCATCAACATCCTGCTCACCGGCGGCACCTTTAAATTCCCGACGCTCTCCACCTCCGGCGAAAAGGCGGCGAGCTTTTTTGAAAACGTGCTGGCGCAGAAGCTGTTTCTCGCCACCGCCTGCATTTCGCCGCGCCTTGGGCTCAGCTTCCCCAGCGAAACCGACATCAAGGTGAAAATGGCGATGATCAACTCCGCCAGCACGGTCTACGTGGTAGCGGACTCCAGCAAAATCGACAAGGTGTCGATGTTTGCGCTGCCCTGCGACTGGAGCCATATCCACTATCTGATCACCGACGACGGCATCAGCGCGGCGCAGATCGCCGCCTTTGAGGCGCTTGGCGTCAACGTGCTGGTGGCGTCGCTGCCGCAGGCGCAGCGGCGTGCGATCTAGGCCTGCGCGGCGGTGGCCTGCTGCGCCGCTGTGGCGTAGCGCACCACCTCGCCGACAATCAGCAGCGATGGCGAAACCGGCCGCTGCTGCGCCACCGTCTGCGCCAGCCCGGCCAGCGAGGTGATTAACACCCGCTGATCCGCGCGCGTGCCGTTCTCGACAATCGCCACCGGCGTATCGCCCGCGCGCCCCTGCTTCTGCAGCTGGGCGGCGATAGAGGCGCTCCAGCGCAGCCCCATATAGAACACCAGGGTTTCTCGTGGGTCGCCACAGGCCCGATCTGCCAGCTGTGGCTCGCCCAGCTTGCCGTGGCCGGTGATCAGCCGCAGCGACTGCGCGCAGTCGCGGTGCGTCAGCGGGATGCGGCTGGCGGCGGCGCAGCCCACGGCGGCAGTGATACCCGGCACCACCTCGCAGCGCACCTGCGCCTGCTGCAGAAACGCCAGCTCTTCGCCGCCGCGTCCGAAGATAAAGGGATCGCCGCCCTTCAGCCGCACCACTTCGCGGCCGCCGCGCGCCAGATCCGCCAGCAGCTGGTTGATCTCGCCCTGCTTCATGCCGTGACGGCCGGGCTGCTTGCCGACGTCGATGCAGAGCGCCGAGGTCGGCACCTCCGCCATCACCGCCTCGCTCACCAGCCGGTCATAGACCACCACCTCAGCCTGATGCAGCAGCCGCAGCGCTTTTACCGTCAGCAGCTCAACGTCGCCCGGCCCGGCGCCAACCAGCCAGACCCGCCCCTGCTCGCCGCCGTTCGACAGCAGTTTGTTCAGTGAATCGATCGCAAAAGTCATCGCGCTCTCCGTTACGCCGTGGCTGGCGTGAATAACAGCTGTTTCAGTTCAGGAAGGCAGGAGCCGCAGCCGGTGCCGCACTGCAGCGCGCTGCCGAGCGCCGCAGGCGAGTCGCAGCCCTGCGCTATCGCCTGGCGGATCGCCGTTTCGCCCACGCCGAAACAGCTGCAGATAATGCGCCCCGCGTCGCTGCCCTGCCCGCGGCGCCCCGCCAGCAGCGCAAAGCGTCCGGCGGCGTCGGCGGGCGGCGCGCGGAAGGCGGCGGTGATGAAGGCATGGTCAAGCCTCGGCAGGCGCGGCGCGGCGTAGAATGCCAGCTGCAGCTCGCCCTCGCGCCACGCCAGCAGCCGGTACTCTCCCGCCGCGCCCACCGCCTGCTGCAGCTGCATGTTCTGCGTCGCCAGCTGCGCCTGCGCCCAGTCGCGCGCGGTGCCGTCGCCCGCCAGCGTCAGCCGCTGGGCGCCCGCCTGCGGCGCGCGTGCCCAGTAGCGCAGCCCGGCGGGCGCCTTGATATTGCGCTGCCACAGCCAGCCCTGCCAGCCGGCAGAGAGCGGCTGGATGCGCACCGCCGTCTGCTTCAGCGCCGGCTGGCCCGACGCGGGACAGCAGCGCGCCGTCACCAGCGCGTCAACATGGCTCTGCAGCGCAAACTGACGGTTCCAGTGCATCGGCGCAAACAGCTCGTTAAGACGCATACCGCTGTCGACACGCACCCGCGCCGCCATCCAGCCGCGCGCCGACTGCACCCGGGCCAGCTCGCCATCGGCAAGGCCCCAGCGCTGCGCCGTCGCGGGATGCAGCGCGATAAAGGGCTCGTCGATATGCTGCATCAGGCGCGGCACCGCCCCGGTGCGCGTCATGGTGTGCCACTGGTCGCGAATACGTCCGCTGTTCATCAGCAGCGGATAGGCATCGTCGCCCGCGCGCTCCAGCGGCGCAGCGCAGGGCAGCAGCCGCGCGTTGCCGTCGGCATGGTAAAAGCGGCGATCGCCAAACAGTCGCGCGCAGCCGTCAGGGAAGCGCGCGTTGACCGGCCACTGCACCGGTTTCAGCCGGTCCCAGGCGTCGTCGCTGAGCTGCGCCAGCCCGCTGATGTCGAACGCGCGCTGGCCGTGATTTTCAAAGCCGGAGAGCGCGGCGTGCTCGCGAAAAATCTCTGCCGGATGCTGCCAGCCGAAGGCGTCGCCAAAGCCGAGCCGCTGCGCCACCTGCGCCAGCAGCCACCAGTCGGGCTTCGCCTCGCCGGGCGGCGGCACAAAGGCGCGCTGGCGCGAGATGCGCCGTTCGGAGTTGGTGACGGTACCGTTTTTCTCGCCCCAGCCGAGCGCGGGCAGCAGAATATCGGCGAACGCCGTGGTGTCGGTGTCTGCCATCACGTCGGAGACGATCACCAGCGGGCACGCGGCCAGCGCCTGCGCCACGCGGTTGCCTTCCGGCATCGACGCCGCCGGATTCGTGCCGAGGATCCACACCGCCTTCACCTCACCGCGCGCCACCGCCTCGAACAGCGCGATGGCGGTAAGCCCGGGCCGCCGCGCCACCGTCGGACTGCGCCAGAAGCGCTGCAGCCGGTCGCATTCGGCGTCGCTGAAGCCCATATGCGCCGCCAGCTGATTCGCCAGCCCGCCCACCTCGCGTCCGCCCATGGCGTTAGGCTGTCCGGTCAGCGAAAAAGGGCCGCAGCCCGCGCGGCCCAGCTTGCCGCTCAGCAGATGGACGTTAATAATCGCGTTGTTATGGTCGCTGCCGGCGGCCGACTGGTTGATGCCCATGCACCAGAGCGTGAGCACGCGATCGCTGTCGGTAAACAGCTGGTAGAACTGCGCCAGCAGGCCGCTGTCCAGTTCGCAGGCGGCGGCCGCGCGCGCCAGCGTCCAGGGCTGCGCCGCCGCCAGCGTCTCTTCGACGCCGTTCAGGTGCGGCAGCATGCTGCTGTCGATGGCGCGATGCTGCGCCAGCCAGTTAAGCAGCCCGCTAAACAGCGCGCCGTCGCTGCCTGGACGCAGCGGCAGATGGAGATCCGCCAGGTCGGCGCTGGCGGTGCGGCGCGGATCGATCGTCACCACGCGCAGCGCCGGGCGCTGCTGCTTCGCCTGCGCCAGCCGCTGATAGGCCACCGGATGGGTCCAGGCGGCGTTGGAGCCCACCAGCACCACCAGATCCGCCTCGGCGAAATCCTCATAGCAGCAGGGCACCGCGTCGGCGCCGAAGGCGCGCTTGTAGCCGACCACCGCCGAGGCCATGCAGAGGCGTGAGTTGGTGTCGATATTGGCCGCACCGAGATAGCCCTTCATCAGCTTGTTGGCGACGTAGTAATCCTCGGTGAGCAGCTGGCCGGAGGCGTAGATCGCCACCGCCTCCGGGCCGTGCTGTTCGATAATGGCGCGCAGGCGCGCCGCGGCGCTCTCCAGCGCGTGCGCCAGCGCAACCGGCTCGCCGTCGACCCGCGCCCGCAGCAGCCGCCCGCTGGCGTGCAGGGTCTCATCCAGCGCCGCGCCTTTGACGCACAGGCGGCCAAAGTTGGCCGGATGGCTGCCGTCGCCGGTGACGGCGCCGTCGTCGCCTACGCTGACGCCGCAGCCCACGCCACAGTAGGGGCAGGTGCTCTTCATGAGGCCTCCGCCATCAGGTTCAGCGGCTGGTTCGCCACCCAGATGCGCCCCGCTTCCAGCTTCACCGGCCAGCAGCGCAGCTGGTGCTGCGGATTGTCGAGGCTCTGCCCGTCGCGCAACCGCACGCGCTGCTTATAGAGCGGCGAGATCACCACCGGCTCGCCCGCCACGTCGCCGAGGATGCCGCGCGACAGCACGCTGACCTCGCTGCCCGGCTCGCGATCCTCCAGCGCGTAAAGGTCGTCGCCGAAGCGGAACAGCGCGATGCGCTCGCTGCCAAGGCGCGCCCCGATGCCCGCCTGCGGCGGCACCGCCGCGAGATCGCACAGCGCGCTCCAGGGGTCGGCTGGCAGCTCGCGCAGCGCAATACGCGCCGGCGTCGCGGGCTGCCGCTGATCCCGCACCCGATCGTAACGCAGCCCCTCGTCCGCCCCCCCGCCGTTTACGGCGGCGGTAAAGAGCGCGCGCCGCGACGGATCCGCCAGCGTGGTTTGCCATTCGCACTGGTAGCTGTCGACCACCTGCTGCATCTCCGCCTCCAGCGTCGCCGCGAGGCCGAGGCTGTCCTCCATCACCACCTGGCGCAGGTAGTCGAGCCCGCCCTCAAGGTTATCCATCCAGACGCTGGTGCGCTGCAGCCGGTCGGCGGTGCGCACGTAGAACATCAGGATGCGGTCGACGTAGCGGATCAGCGTTTCGCTATCGAGATCGCTGGCGAAGAGATCGGCGTGGCGCGGCTTCATGCCGCCGTTGCCGCAGACGTAGAGATTCCAGCCCTTCTCGGTGGCGATCACGCCGATATCTTTGCTCTGCGCTTCGGCGCACTCGCGGGTGCAGCCCGACACCGCCATCTTGATCTTGTGCGGCGCGCGCAGCCCTTTGTAGCGATGCTCCAGCGCGATGGCGAAGGCGGTCGAGTCCTGCACGCCGTAGCGGCACCAGCTGGAGCCGACGCAGGATTTCACCGTGCGCAGCGATTTGCCGTAGGCGTGGCCGGTCTCAAAGCCCGCCGCCAGCAGCGCTTCCCAGATGGCGGGCAGCTGATCCAGCCGCGCGCCAAAGAGATCGATACGCTGGCCGCCGGTGATTTTGGTGTAGAGATCGAAGCGCGCCGCCACTTCGCCGATGGCGATCAGCCCCTGCGGGGTGATCTCGCCGCCCGGCACGCGCGGCACCACGGAGTAGCTGCCATCTTTCTGAATATTGGCGAAGTAGCGATCGTTGGTCTCCTGCAGCGGCAGGTGCGCTGGCGTCAGCAGGTAGTCGTTCCAGCAGGAGGCGAGCAGCGACGCCGCCAGCGGCTTGCAGACCTCGCAGCCGTGGCCGCGCCCGTGCGCCGCCAGCAGCGCCTCCCAGCTTTTCAGCTCGCCGACGCGCATCAGGTGATAAAGCTCCTGCCGCGACCAGGCGAAATGTTCACAGATATCTTTTTTCACCTCGACGCCGAGGGTCGCCAGCTGGTGCTCCATCACCTGTTTCACCAGCGCCGAGCAGCCGCCGCAGCCGGTGGCGGCGCGAGTGCACTGCTTGATCGCCGCCATATCGCCGCAGCCCGCCTGCACCGCAGCGCAGATCTCCCCCTTGCTGACGCTGTGGCAGGAGCAGACCTGCGCGCTCTCCGGCAGCGCCGCCACGCCCAGCGCCCGCCCCGGCGCGTCCGCCAGCGCGGGCAGGATCAGGCTCTCCGGCGCGGCGGGCAGCGCCATCTGGTTGAGCATCATCTGCAGCAGCGTGCTGTAGTCGGCGCTGTCGCCCACCAGCACGCCGCCCAGCAGGCTTTTGCCCGCGCCGCACACCACGATTTTCTTGTATATCCCTTTAGGCTCGTCGGTCCAGTAGTAGCTCTGGCTGCCCGGCGTGCGGCCGTGAGCGTCGCCGAACGAGGCGACCTCAACCCCCAGCAGCTTGAGCCTGGTGCTCATATCGGCGCCGGTAAACCGGCTCGCCTCGCCGGCGAGGTGCCCGGCCAGCGCGCGCGCCATCTGGTAGCCAGGCGCCACCAGACCGAAAATCTGCCCGTTCCACAGCGCGCACTCGCCGATGGCGAACACCGCCTCATCGCTGGTCTGGCAGAGATCGTTAATGGCGATGCCGCCGCGCGGCCCGAGCGTCACGCCCGCCGCGTGCGCCAGCTCGTCACGCGGGCGGATGCCCACCGAAAAGAGCACCATGTCAACGTTGAGCGATTCACCGTCGGCGAAGCGCAGCGTCAGGCTGTCGTCCGCCTCGCGCACCAGGGCTTCCGTCTGCTTCGCGGTGTGCACCTGCACGCCGAGCGCGTCGATTTTACGCCGCAGCATCTGCGCGCCGCCGTCATCCAGCTGCACCGCCATCAGGCGCGGCGCGAATTCGACCACGTGGGTCTCCAGCCCGAGCTGGCGCAGCGCGTTGGCCGCCTCCAGCCCCAGCAGGCCGCCGCCGATCACCACGCCGCGCCGGCTGCGGCGCGCACAGGCGGCAATGGCGTCGAGATCGTCCAGCGTGCGGTAGACGAAGCAGCGCGGGTCGTCGTGGCCGGGGATCGGCGGCACAAAGGGACGGGAGCCGGTGGCGAGCACCAGTCTGTCCCACGCCAGCTCGTCGCCGCGGCTGTCGCGCAGGCTGCGCTGCTGGCGATCGATCGCCACCACCCGGCAGTTGCTGCGCAATTCGATGCCGTGCGCCGCAAAAAAATCCTCGCCGACCAGCGACAGATCGGCGGCGCTTTTGCCGTCGAACCAGGATGAGAGATGGACGCGATCATAGGCGGGCAGCCGCTCTTCGCCGTAGACCACGATGTGATAGCGCTGGTGCAGCGCGCGCGCCACCAGCTGTTCGAGGAAATGGTGGCTGACCATGCCGTGACCGACCACGGCTAATACCGGTTTACTCATCATCGGGCTTCCTGCAGCCTGCGGCTGCGATTCGGGTGAAGTATCAAAAAGGGTGTGGAGCGCGGCGCGCTCGCCCGCCTGCAGTTTCGCCAGCAGCGGCGCGGCCTGGCGACAGTCGCCGTAGAGCAGCACGCCGCTCAACCGGCCGTCGCGCAGAAAGAGACGGCGGTAGTCGCCCGTCAGGGGATCGACGCTGACGCAGCTCTCCGCCTCGCGGATGTCGCCCGCGCTAAACAGCGAAATGCCGCTGACCTTGAGGCGGGTGCCGTCAACCTGATGGCGGAAATCCGCCACCGGCTGCCCGGCCAGCTGCGCCGCCAGCACCGCCGCCTGCGCCAGGCAGGGCGCCACCAGCCCGACGGTCTCGCCGCCGATTTCGCAGCACTCGCCGAGGGCGTAAACGCCGGGCAGCGCGCTGCGCAGCTGGCGATCCACGACGATGCCGCGATGGCACGGCACCCCTGCTGCCGCCGCGACGGCGATCTCCGGCTCGACGCCGATGGCGATCACCACCTGCGCGGCGGGCAGCGCGCGGCCATCCGTGAGCACGACGCCGGTTTCCGTCACCGCCGCCAGCCCGCTGTTAAGCACGACCTGCAGGCCGCGCGACCTGAGCTGCGCAAGGAGCAGCGCGCCCGCCTCGGCGTCGAGCTGGCGATCCAGCAGCCAGCTTTTGTGGTGCAGCAGCGTCACGTCGCGCCCCCGGGCGCGCAGCGCGGCGGCCGCTTCGATGCCGAGAAAGCCGCCGCCCAGCACCACCACCGGCCCCGTTCCGGCCAGCAGCGCGTCGACGTCCGCTTTACTGCGAAAGCCAAAGACCTGCGGTCGGCCGACGCCGGGTATCGCGGGCAGCCGCGGGCGCGATCCGGTGGCGAACACCAGCCGATCCCACGCCAGCGCGCGTCGGTCGGTCTCCAGCCGCCGCGCCGCGAGGTCGATCTTCAGCGCCGTTTCCCCCGCCAGCAGCGTGACGCCGTGCTGCGGATACCAGTCGGGCGCGTGGATCAGCGTCTCCTCGAAGGGATGCTCGCCCGCCAGCACCGGCGAAAGCAGCACCCGGTTGTAGTTGCCGTGCGGCTCGCGCCCGATCACGGTGATGGCGTAACGATCCGGCGCGAGGCGCAGCAGGCTTTCCACCATGCGCATCCCCGCCATGCCGTTGCCCACTACCAGCAGCCGTTGCTTCATCTCTGCGGCTCCTCAGGCGGCGGTCTGTTTTTCATAGAGAAAGTGCAGGATCTGCTGGCGCAGCTGGTGGTAGCGCGCCTCCTCCGCCAGCGCGACCCGCGCGCGCGGCCGGGCGAGATCGATGGTCAGGATGTCGCCCACCTTCGCCGCCGGGCCGTTGGTCATCATCAGCACCCGGTCGGAGAGCAGCACCGCCTCGTCGACGTCGTGGGTGATCAGCACAATGGTAGTGTTCAGCTCCTGCTGGATGCGCATCACGCTCTCCTGCAGATGCGCGCGCGTCAGGGCGTCGAGCGCGCCGAACGGCTCGTCGAGCAGCAGCACGCGCGGCTTCATCGCCAGCGCGCGCGCAATGCCGACGCGCTGCTTCATGCCGCCGGAGATCTCGCCGGGGCGCTTGTGCATCGCATGGCTCATCTGCACCCGGTTCAGGTTGTGCTCGATCCACTCCGCCATCTCCGCGTTGCTCATGCGGCCTTTAAAGACCTGGCGCACCGCCAGCTCCACGTTCTGCCAGGCGGTCAGCCAGGGCAGCAGCGAGTGGTTCTGAAACACCACCGCGCGCTCAGGGCCGGGCCCGGCGATTTCGCGGTTGTCGCACAGCAGCACGCCGCTGCCTGGCGCGGTGAGTCCGGCGATCAGGTTAAGCAGCGTCGATTTGCCGCAGCCGGAGTGGCCGATCAGGCTCACCGTCTCCCCTTCGTGAATATCGAATGAGACGTTATCCAGGGCGAGAAAGTCGCCGCCCGCGGTGGTGAAACGCTGGCTGACCTGCTGAACGCGAATAATCGGTGACATAGCGGCTCCTTATTTATCCCAGCTAAAACGGCGGGCCAGCAGCATCAGGCCCTGCTCCAGCAACAGTCCCACCACGCCGATAATCAGAATGGCGATGAGGATGTTCTCGACGTTGAGGTTGTTCCACTCGTTCCAGATCCAGAAGCCGATGCCGAGGCCGCCGGTGAGCATTTCGGCCGCGACGATCACCAGCCAGGCGATGCCGATAGAGAGGCGCACGCCGGTGAGCACCGCGGGCAGCACGGCGGGAAACAGGATGCGGCGCATCACCGTCCACTCGGAAAGCTGCAGCACGCGCGCCACGTTGAGATAGTCCTGCGGGATGCGCTGCACCCCTTCGGCGGTGTTGATCACCATCGGCCAGACAGAGCAGATAAAAATGGTCCAGCTGGAGGCGGGCTCAGCGCGCTGGAACAGCAGCAGGCCGATCGGCAGCCAGGCGAGCGGGCTGACCGGACGCAGCAGCGAAATAATCGGGCTAAACATGCGCGACACAAAGGTGAAGCGCCCGAGCAGAAAGCCGGCGGGTATGCCCACCAGCGCCGCCAGGCCAAAGCCGACGGCGACGCGCTGCAGCGAGGCGAGCACGTTCCAGCCGATACCTTGGTCGTTTGGGCCGGCGTTATAGAAGGGATCGGCGAACAGCGTCAGCGCCGCCTGCCAGGTGGCGTACGGCGTCGGAAAGCCGCTGCTCCAGAGCGCGGCGATCTGCCACACCAGCAGCATCAGCAGCAGGCCGCACAGCGCCGGAATAACCCACTGCATCAGCGGCCGCAGGCGCGGCGGACGCGCCGCGCTTCTCGGCTTCAGGTTAAGGGTGACGACGGTGCCGGTTTCGACGGCGGTTGGGGTTGGGGCGCCGATCTGCGCAACTTTTTTCATCTCAGCCTCTCTTAGCGTTTCAGGGCGAAGCCGGCGGCATAGGCGGCAGGATCGCTGCCGTCCCACACTTTGCCGTCCATCAGGGTGCTGCTGCGCAGTTCGCCCGTCGGCAGCGCGACGTTGCCGACGGCGCTTGCCGCCTGTTTGTAGATGTCGATGCGGTTGATCTGACGCGCCACCGCCAGATAGTCAGGATCGGCGCTGAGCAGGCCCCAGCGCTTCATCTGCGTCAGGAACCACATGCCGTCGGAGAGCCAGGGAAAACTCACCGCGCCATCGCCAAAGAAGCGCATGGCGTGCGCGTCCTGCCAGCTTTTGCCGAGGCCGTTCTGGTACTGGCCGAGCATGCGCCCCTCCAGCGTCTCAACTTTGGTGTTGATCCAGGCGCGCTGCGCCAGCACGGCGGCCGTTTCGCGGCGGTTGTCATCGGAGGCGTCGATCCAGCGCGCCGCCTCGAGCACCGCGGCGGTCAGCGCGCGGGCGCTGTTGGGGTGGCTGTTCACCCACTCGGCGCGGGTGGCGAGGATCTTCTCGGGATGCTCCGGCCAGATCTGCTGCGACGTGGCGGCGGTGAAGCCGATGTTGTCGCTGATGGCGCGCTGGTTCCACGGCTCGCCAACGCAGAACCCGCTCATGTTGCCGATCTTCATGTTCATCACCATCTGCGGCGGCGGCACCACCAGGGTGCGGACGTCGTCAAAGGGATGAATGCCCGCGCTGGCGAGCCAGTAGTAGAGCCACATGGCGTGGGTGCTGGTGGGAAAGGTATGGGCGAAGCTGAAGGCGCCTTTCGGCTGCGCCGCCACCGCCTGCTTCAGGCTGGCGACGTCGGTCACACCCTGCGCCTTAAGCTGGCTGGAGAGCGTAATCGCCTGGCCATTGTTGTTGAGCGTCATCAGGTTGGCCATGTCGTGCTGCGGCCCCGCCACGCCCAGCTGCAGCCCATAGATCATGCCGTAGAGCGCGTGGGCGGCGTCCAGCTCGCCGGAGGTGAGCTTGTCGCGCACCGCTGCCCAGCTCGCCTCTTTGCTCGGCTGCAGCGTCAGGCCGTACTTTTTATCGAAGCCCTTCACCGCCGCCATCACCACCGGCGCGCAGTCGGTGAGCGGGATAAAACCGACGCGCAGGCTCGCCTTCTCCGGCGCGTCGGAACCGGCGGCCCAGACGGCGCTGCGCAGCCCCGGCAGCAGATATGCGCCGCCTGCGACGGCACCGGCGAGTAACAGCTTGCGCCGTGAGGCGGAAAAAGAGGAGTGGCTCATCGCTCGCTTCCTGAAAAAAGAGAATAAAAAAAGGCGTCCGACCGACATGCCTGCGCATGCGGATGGACGCCTTTATCCAACGCACTGTTTCGCCGCCGTTGGCGAAAGAAGTGCGAACTCCCTGACAATGCAGCAAGGAGCGTGCCAGGTTAGAAAGCCCGCGCTGGCGCAGGGTCTGGCGCGGCAAAGCCGAAGGAATGCACTTTGCTAACGCAGCCTGCGCACAGCGGTTGTGCATCTACCTCCAGAGAGGTAGCCGCGCCGCGACGCTCACTGCGACGCTGGCGGCTGCGCCATTGCGGCCACCGCCAGCACCGCCTGCGCGATGTCGATAATGCGTTTGTTCTGGTTCATGGCGCTTTTGCGCAGCGCCTGCCACGCCGCCTGTTCGCCGTAGCCGTGCTGCTGCATCAGCCAGGCCTTCGCCTGATCGATCACCCGTCGCTCTTCTAAGCTGGCACGCATGGTCGCCAGCTCATCCGCCTGACGTTGCAGACGCTGCGCCTGCTCGCGCACCAGCGACAGCACCGAGCGGCCAAGCTGGTGCGCCAGGCCGTCGCTGTGCAGCCGGGTCTGCTCTTCCGGCAGCCAGTCGGCGCCGGCGATATAGAGGCTGAAGCTCTGGTCCGCCGCCAGCATGGGCTGTGCGGCTTCGCTCTGCGCCGCCTGAATGCTCTTCCGGCAGCGCGCCATCAGCGTGGCGGTCAGGTGATCCTCCAGCTTTTTCATCTGATCGATGCGGGCGCTCAGCAGCGAGAACCAGCGCAGCGTGCCCGACTCCTCCGCCTGGCCAAGCGTGCAGGCGATGCGCCGCAGTCGCTCCACCTCCCGGCTGGCGGACGCCAGCGGTTGCCAGCGGGCCAGCGCGTCGGCGTCGGCAAACTGGCTGAAGGTGGCGAAGCTTTGCTCCTGCGCCGCGATCAGCGCCACCATGCGCTGACGCTGCTCTGCGCTGAAGCGGCCAGCGGCGAAGCCTGCCGATCCGGTGGCGCGCTCCTGTCCCGCCAGCTCTTTGCCCTGCATAAAGCTGAACAGCGCAATCAGCGCGCGGGAAATGTCGGGATGGCTGGCGGTATCCGCCGCCTCGAACACCAGGTTCAGCAAAGTGCGGATCACCTGGCTGAATGCCTGCATCGACTGCGCCTGATCGCGCTCGCCCGCCAGCATCTGCGCCCGCAGGCCAGGCAGCGCCGCCAGCGCCTGCAGCGCGGCGGCGATCAGGTTGCAGAAGCGGCTGTCGCCGGGGTGGGCGGCGGCGGGCGGCAGCGCCAGGGTAAAGCGTCGCATCGCCGCGCTCACCTCCTCCTCGCGCGCCAGCCGCTCCTGGGCAAACAGCCGCCCCTGCGAGCAGATCCAGATATTGCTGGCGCCGCGCTCGCGCTGAAGCTGATGGATCAATTCGCTCAGCGCCGCTATCAGCTGGCCGGTGTGCAGCAGCCGTTGCAAACTGGCGATGTCGCTGTCGCGCGATGCCTGGAGGTATGCCAGCGCGTCGGTCATAGGGATCACCTTCTACTCTGCGTCGTCTTATTGGGGCAAAACAAAGCAAAAGGCGTGCCGGTTTATGAAATAAGGGCGATCGCGCTCACCCGGATATTCTGAAAAGCGCGGGCGCTTAAAAGCGGGCAAGGTTGCCACAGCGCGCTAAAGCAATTAAAAAAATTTAATAATTTCCTATTCCCGGTGGCGCATGTCAAAATAGCGTGCTTCATAATTCATCACGTTACGTCATTCATTCGTAAATTTCGCTTAACTGAACCACCCAGCGACCTTTTTCGGCATCTTTACGCGCTGCGCGACAGGCTGGCTAGCATGGCTTTAGCGACAGCGCAATGGTTTGAAATCTCAAAAGTCTTAGGTAGACTGGATGCGGTACTATCCTGATGTAATTTGTCTGTTTTTTTAGCTGATGCTGTGAAGGCATGATGCAGGTTGCGGGTCGTCACCAGCGTGACGATGGCGACGTATTATGCAGTTACTCTGATGAAATCGAGGAACATGGTGAAAAAGAGTCTTGCGTTAATGCTGCTGGCGACATTGACCCTGGCGGGCTGTAAAGCGCCACCGCCGCCTGTCACCGATGACACGCTGGTCACCAGCGAGGTCAATGGCGTTAAGTTGGTGCATCGTCATGCGGTCGTCGCGCCTGCCGAATTTACCCCGGTGAATGAGACCTGGCGCGCGCTCTATGCGGCGTCGGTGATGACCACGCCCGACTACGGCGGCAAAGTGGTGCGCTATCTGGAAACCGGCAAGCCGTTTGAAGTGCTGGGCAGCGTCGAAAACCACTGGCTGGCGATCGCCGACCAGGCTGACGGCCCGCTGATCGGCTATGTTCCGCTGAAGGCGGGCGTAGAGAGCAGCCGCTACGACGCCACGCTGCGCAGCGATCGCCCGCGTCCGCGCGGTAAAAATAAGCAGGTCTGCGTGGATGTCGGCGGCGCCAGCAAAGCGTGCCGCACCAACGATACCGCGACCTGGATCTTAGACTGATAATGAAATCCGGCGCATATTGCCAGTTTGTCATCCCTGAGCTCGCCACTCAGGGATCTGTTCTTGTCTGGAAGAATCCCCGTTAATGACTCAGGAATCGCAGGCCGCAGAGGCGAACACCTCGGGCAACGATAATCTTTTACTGCAGGCTGCGGCGCCGCTGTTGAACGCCGTGGTGCAGCTTCGCCAGGCGGTGACGCACGACGATCCCGCCGGCCTGCGTCAGTCGCTGATTGATGAAATCCGCCAGTTCGAGCAGCGCTGCAAGCAGGCGGGGCTGCCGTTCGAGATGATTATCGGCGCGCGCTACTGCCTCTGCAGCGCGCTGGATGAGGCCGCGGCGCAAACCCCCTGGGGCACGCGCGGCGTCTGGTCCGGCAACGGCATGCTGGTCACCTTTCACAACGAAAGCTGGGGCGGCGAAAAATTTTTCCAGCTGCTGTCGCGCATTTCGCAGAGCCCGACTCAGCACCTCTGGCTGCTGGAGGTGGTGCACTACTGCCTGCTGCTCGGCTACGAAGGCCGCTATCGCGGCAGCGACAGCGGACGAGTGCAGTGCGACGCCATTCGCAAGCGCCTCGCGAAGCTGATTGAGGAGACGCGCCAGCCGCAGCGCGAGAGCGCCAGGCCGCTGGTCGAGGTGCACCCGCTGGTCAGCAGCATCTCGCGCCCGATGATCCCGCTCTGGGCCTGCGCGACCGTCGCCGCGCTGCTCGCCTGCCTGCTCTACAGCGCGCTCAACTGGCGGCTCGGCAACGACGCTGAACCGCTGCTGCGCGCCATTTATCAGACGCCGCTGCCGCAGATCACCGTCGGACGCCGCCCCTCTTCGCCGCAGGCGCTGCTCGATTTGCGCCAGCGCCTTAACGACGTTATCGCCGCTGGCCAGCTTGAAGTCAGCGACGGCGCGTTCGGCAGCAAGGTCATTATTCCCGCCGACAAGCTGTTCGCCGAACAGGGCACCGCCATCAATCCGGTCGGACGCGCCTTGCTGGCCCGCGTCGCCACGGCGATGAAGAACGTCAAAGGCACGGTGCTGGTCTCGGTGTTCACCGACAATCGCCCGGTGGACAACAGTCGCTTCGCCTCCAGCTATGAATTCTCGTTCGCCCGCGCCCGCGCCGTGACCCAGCTGCTGCAGTCGCAGCTTGCCGACGGTCATGCGATCCGCTCAGAGGGACGCGGCGACAGCGATCCCCTGCTGCCCAACGACAGCAACGAAAACCGCACTCGCAACCGCCGCGTCGAAATTACGCTCTTCGCCGCGCCGGAAACGCTCAGTAATCATCAGGGAACCCAGTAATGCGCGCATCCTTACGCCCTGTTCTCACTCATCGCCTGCTGTGGAGCTTTATCGGCGTGACGGCGCTGAGCTGTCTCGTCTGGATCCTCGGTCCCTTCTGGAGCTGGGGAGAGACTCGCCCGCTGGAGCAGGCGCTGCCGCGCCAGCTGACGGTGGGCCTGCTCTTTTTTATCTGGATTTTGTTTCAGTTTATCCCTTCGCTCTATCGCGCCTGGTTCAACAGCAAGCTGCTCAATAACCTGCAGCAGGCGGGCGCGGAAGATCTCTCCGATCGTCAGGCGACCGAGGAGCTGCTCACCCAGCGCTTCAGCGAGGCGGTGATGCAGCTAAAACGCATGCCTCTTAGCCGCAAAAGCAGCAGCCGCTGGCTGGCGGGCATGCAGTCGAGCTATCTCTATCAGCTGCCGTGGTATCTGGTGATCGGCGCGCCCGGCGCGGGCAAAACCACCGCGCTGCTCAACGCCGGGCTCGATTTTCCCCTGACCGACAGCGTCGGCAAGACCGCGATTCGTGGCGTAGGCGGCACCCGCCACTGCGACTGGTGGTTTACCGACCAGGCGGTGCTGATTGACACCGCCGGACGCTATACCCTGCAGGAGAGCCAGCGCGCGCGCGATGCCGGCGAGTGGCACAGCTTTATCAATTTACTGAAGCGCTACCGCACGCGCCAGCCGATTAACGGCGTGATTATGACCCTCAGCGTGGCGGATCTGCTGAGCGAATCGGCCGAGGCGCGCTATGCCCAGGCGAGCGCCATGCGCAATCGCCTGAGCGAGCTGCACCAGCAGACCGGCATTCACTTTCCGGTCTACGTGATGGTGACCAAAACCGATCTGCTGAAAGGCTTTATGGGCTATTTCGGCGCGCTGGAGAAGCGCCAGCGCGACGCCATCTGGGGCTTTACCTTTCCCTGGGAGCCGGGCAGGCCACATAAAGATGACTGGCACCGCAGCTTTGATCAGCAGTTCCGCCGACTGGAGCGCCAGCTTCAGCAGCAGCTCAGCCACAAGATGGCGCAGGAGCGCGATCTCAGCCAGCGCGCCGACTGTTTTCTTTTTCCGCAGGAGTTCGCCTCGCTGCGCCCGCTGCTGAGCGAGTATCTCGACGTGGTGTTCTCCGACCAGCAGGCGTCGATCGCCTGGAGCGCCCGCGGGCTCTTCTTTACCAGCGGCACCCAGGAAGGCCTGCCCTTCGACCGTATCATGGGCGAGTTGAGCCGCAGGCTGCAGCTGCCACAGGCGGGCGGCCAGACCATTGCCGCCTGGGACAGCGTCAACCGCAACAGCCCGATCCCCGGCAACAAAGGCCAGAGCTTTTTTATCCGCGATCTGCTCAGCGACCTGGTATTCCGCGAAAGCGGCCTTGCCGGCAGCAACCGTCACTGGGAGCACCGCAATCAGCTGTTCCACTGGATCGGCTACGGCGTGCTGGCGGGCGCGCTCACCATCGCCTCGGGACTCTGGCTGATCAGCTTTTTCCAGAACCAGCGCTACCTCAGCCAGGTGGCGGAGCGCGTACCGGTCATCGCCACCCAGAGCCAGCAGGTCATTCATCAGCCAGCTGATAATATTTTTGATCTGCTTCCCTTTTTGAACAACCTGGTGAAACTGCCGCTGTCTGACCACTTTTCTCTGGATAATCCGCCAGTTACCATGCGCGCTGGGCTTTATCGCGGCACCCAGGTCAGCGATGCCGCCTGGGCGCTTTATCAAAATGCGCTAAAGTCTTTGCTATTACCGCGCGTCGCGCAGCAGATCACTAACCTGCTGCGAAACGACAAGGGCGACGACAATGAGTACAGCCGCAATGCGCTGCGCGCCTACCAGATGCTCTATCAGCCGCGCAACTACGACGGTGAATTTCTACGCGCCTGGCTGATGCAGAATTTGCAGCGTTCGCTGCCGGAGAATGTCAGCGCGCGCGATTTGCAGCAGCTCGACTGGCACCTCAGCCAGCTGCTGGATCAGCAGATTCAGTCTTCGCCCTATGCGCGCGACAATGCGCTGATGATGCGCAAGCTTGCGGAAAATCTTAAAAATGCGGGTCGCGAAGGCAGCGCGCTGGCCGTGGCGCCGACGGCGGACGCGCAGCGATTGACCGCGCATAGCGAGTAATGATGAGGTGAGTATGGCTGCGATCCTTGCCCCCGGCTGGTACGGGAAGCTCCCCTCAACCGGCGATTTCCTTCGTCACCGGTTGAGCGAGAAACATATCGCGCCCTGGACCCATTGGTTTCAGCAGGGGCTGATGCACTGGCACAGCCAGGAGCAGGCGGCCACCAGCTGGTTTTTGCAGGCGCCGGTATGGAACTTTGTGCTGCCGATCACGCCGGGCGTGCAGCAGGTGCAGATGGGCTGCCTGATGCCCTCATGCGATCGCGTAGGCCGCGCCTGGCCGCTGCTGGCGCTGCGCACCTTTCCGCTCAGCCAGTGGCATCCGGCGCAGCTCGCGATTTCCGGCGACTGGTTTCAGGACTTAGGCGCCACGCTCTACCAGGCGGTACAGGTGCAGATCGCCCCCGACCAGCTGGAGCAGCAGGTGCAGGCGATGCCGCCGCTGCTGGTGCCGGAGAAGCAGCGCTCCGACATTATGGACGTTATCGGCTTTAACGATCTGCCCTGCACCCTGAGCTGGCGTGAGGTGGCGGAGCGTTTCGATCCCCAGCAGCACATCAGCTACTGGTGGACCAACCGCTGCGACGGCTTCGCTCACGCGACCCACAAGCACAGCGGCAACCTGACGGCGCAACTGTTTTTATTACTTTTTAACCCGGCGGCAGGTACTCAGCCGGGACGTAACGGCCTCTATCCGCCGATGTTCGAATAACGGCCTTGCGTTTGCCCATCAGACACGGGATGACTCATGCAATTTACCATTGTGCAGTGCAATACGGATGTTCCGGTAAAAACCGTGGCGTTTCAGCCGCCCGGCGGCACCATCGGCCGTAGCCAGGATAACGATCTGGTATTGCCGGATGAATCGCGCGCGATTTCGCGCCTGCAGGCGCTGGTGCACCTGTCCGCCGAGGGCGAGTGCCGCCTGACCAACCAGGGCAGCGTGACCGCGGTGGTGCACAACGGCGTCGCGCTCGAGCGGGGAAGTCAGGTTCAGCTGCACCATGGCGACGCGCTGCAAATTGGCGAATATCAGCTTGCCGTGCAGGATCCGGCGCGCGCCGACGCGGCGAAGGACGATCCGCTGGCGCTGTTCGTCAGCGAGCTGCAGACAGAGGGCGATCCGTTGGGCATGTTTGAGGTCGAACCCACCGAGAGCATCCTCTCTGCGCCTTCTGCTTTGCCGCGCCACAGCGACGCCCGGCTGGCGATCGATCCGCAAAAGAGTGAGGCGCCGCGTTTGACCGGCATCGCTTTACAGGATCAGGAGAAGCTGATCGCTGCGCTGCTGGAGGGGATGGGACTGAACAACGGCCACGCCACGCCGATTGACGAAGAGCAGATGCGCGTCACAGGGCGAATGCTGAGCCTCTTCTCGCAGGGTACGGTCGCACTGCTGTCGTCGCGCCAGATCCTGAAGCGCGGCGTCAAGGCGGATATGACGATGATCCTGAACGAGGCGAACAACCCTTTTAAGATCCTTCCCTCCGGCAAAACCGTGCTGATGCAGATGTACCAGAGCCAGATGCCCGGTTTTATGCAGCCGGAGCAGGCGGTGCGCGACGCGCTGGTGGATCTGCAGGCGCATCAGCTCGGCATGATCGCCGGTATTCGCGCCATTATCGCCGCCATGCTGCAGTCTTTTAACCCGCAGCGTCTGGAAGAGCAGGCGCGCAGCGAGGGCGTGCTGCCCAAACTCCCCTTCTCTGTCGCCCGCAAAGCCGCGCTCTGGGACTACTTTACGCGCGACTATCAGCGCACTGCCGGCGAGATTGAAGATGACTTCCACACCCTGTTCGGCGAAGCCTTTCTGCACGCCTACGATGTGGAAGTAAACCAGTATAAAGATTCGCAGACCCGGACGGATGACGCATGAAAATAGTCTTTGCCAGCCGCTGCCAGCAGGGGCTGCGCGATGAGAACCAGGACCGCACCGGCGCGGAGATCACCGACGAGAAAGCCTGCTTCGTGGTTTGCGACGGCGTGGCGGGCCTGGCGGGCGGCGAACGTGCCGCACAGCTGGTGCGCGATACCCTGCTCGCCGATCTGCGCGACCAGCCGCAGCTGACGCCGGAAAACACGCACGCGGCGATTGAACGCTGCCGCGCGGCCCTGCGCGAGGCGCAGACGCAGCAGCCCGGTTTCTCCCGCATGAGCACCACGCTGGCGGCGCTGTTTATCGATCGCCTGCAGCGGCGCGCCTGGTGGGCGCACGCCGGCGACAGCCGGGTCTACCACTTTCGCCACGGCACGCTGTTCGACGTCACCCGCGATCACAGTCTGGCGCAGCAGTTAAAGGATGCGGGCTATGAAAATACCGGCATTAACAGTAATTTACTTTATAATGCGCTCGGCGCGGATCCGGCGCGTCCCGTGGCCTTCTCCGCCGAGCTGGCGCTGGAGGATGGCGACGCCTTTCTGGTTTGCACCGACGGTTTCTGGCTTAACCTGACGACCAGAGAGATGGAGCAGGCGCTGCGCATGGTGAACGCCTGCGAAGAGTGGCTGGCGCTGATGGAAAAAGCGGTCAGCCGCAGCGTAAAAAAAGATAATCTCAGCGCGCTCTCTGTGTGGATCGGCGAACCTCAGGACGCCACGTTGCTTTATTCTGCGGCGGATTCGGCACGTTTTCTGCCGCCCCGCGACTGATACCAAGGATCCTTATGAAATTGTGGTTGTCCGGCATTGCGTCCCTACTTATCGCTTTCAGCGCGCAGGCCGAAGATTATCGCGTGGTCTACTCCCCCAGCCTGGCGCTGGAGGTTTTTATCGACGGCGTGAAAAGCAAAGCGCCCGACGACTGGTGCAAAGAGTCGCTGCCGCTGCGCATTGTTTCGGGCAAAAGCACCGATTCCGCCGTGCTGACGACGTTTTTGCCGCGCGTTGGCACGCTGCTGGCCAATCAGTGCGGCACGCTGGACGAGCTGCCCTGGCAGATGACCAATAAAGAGGGCGGCGTGCTGGCCAGCGGCAGCGCCAGCAAGCTGCAAAACTGGCGGCCGATTGTGATGGCCGACGCGACCGCCAGCGCCAGCGCCGCCAACGCGGCGCCGCTGGATCTGTCGCGTCCGGCCAACGGCGCGCCGCTGCAGCATTTCGATCTGCCCGGCGGCTGTCGCTTCCGCACCTGGTGGGACGCCGACGGCCAGTCGCTGTTTATTCCCGACGTCGCGCGGGCGCAGTGCCCCCACGACGGCTGGCTGGAAGGCAAAAGCGCATTAACGTTAACCAGCAAGGGCACCAGTACGCCGCTGCCGGTCACCTTTTATCAGGGCTACCCCGTCGCAAACCTGCAAATCTCCGGCAACTCGCTGCAGGTGGTGGCGGTGAACAGAGAGCGCATGATCGTGACGCGTGCCGATGCGGCGGACAGCTGGCTGGTGCTGCCGTTCGACGAGGCGAGCCACGTCTGGCGCTTTAACGGCACGCTGCTGGTGAAAATGGACAAAAACACGGCGCAGCAGGATCCGGACGCCGTGAAATCGCGGGTGGAAACGTTGCGTGGTCTTTGGGGACCGCAGTTTATGCCACAGCAAAAAGTGAATGTGTTACTGATCGACACCCTGCACGCCGACCTGGTTGATCCGGCGATAGGTGCGTGGCGTAACATCAATTAATTACAGCGCAGCCTGGCTGCCAGGCGGTGTTCAGAGAGTTCACTATGTCGGCAAATGATAATCAGAAAGCGGTGCCCAACGCGCTCCCGGCGGGATACCGATTTAACGAGTTTGAAATCAAGGAAGTGATTGGCGGCGGCGGGTTTGGCATCGTTTACCGCGCCTGGGATCATCAGCTTGAACGCACCATCGCCATTAAAGAGTATATGCCGGTGTCGCTGGCGGTGCGCGCTGAGGATCTGTCGCTGGAGCTGCGCGGCGAGCGCTATCAAAAGCTGTTTAACGCCGGCCTGGCCAGCTTTATGCAGGAGGCGCGTCTGCTGGCGCGCTTCAACCATCCCGGCCTGCTGCACGTGCTGCGTTTCTGGGAGCAGAACGGTACCGCCTATATGGGCACGCTCTACTACAGCGGCATGACGCTGAAAGAGTGGCAGCAGACCAGCCCGGATGCGTTGAGCGAGGCCTGGATTCGTCGCCTGCTGCCGCCGCTGTTCGGTGCCATCAGCACTATCCATCAGGCCGGCTATCTGCATCGCGATATTTCGCTGGATAATATTCAGATCCAGGAAAACCAGCTGCCGGTGCTGCTCGACTTCGGCTCGGCGCGTAAAGAGATCGGCAACCTGTCGGATGAAACCGAGATTATGCTCAAGCCCGGCTTCGCGCCGATTGAGCAGTACAGCGAAGAGGGTGAAAACGAACAGGGGCCGTGGACCGATATTTACGCCCTCGGCGCGGTGCTGCACAGTCTGATCACCGGCAATCCGCCGCCGGTGAGCGTGGTGCGCTGCATTGAGGATAACTACCAGCCGCTGGTCGAACGCCAGCCGCCCGGCTATTCCCTGCCGCTGTTGCATGCGGTGGACTGCGCGCTGGCGATGAAGCCAGCCGATCGCCCGCAGTCGATTGACGCCTTTGCGGCGCTTATCGATCTGCCCGTCAGCGACGTCGAGGCGGTGGTCAATAGCCTGCAGCCCGCGCCCGAGCCGCCGCCGGTCGCTGCAGCGCCCGCACCCGCGCCCGTGGTCGAAGAGGAAGCCGTTGTGACGCCGGCGCCGGTGGTGATGGCGGTGAATCACGCCTCACCCAGCGTCGAGCCGGTCACGCCGCGCAACGTGCGCCGCCTGTCGCCTGGACTGGTGGCGCTGGCGGCCGCGGCGCTGTTGGCGGTCGTGGTGGTCACCTGGCTGGCCAACAGGCGCGACGCGACGCCGGAAAACGCGACGCCTGCGGTGGCGCAGAACCCCGTCGTGAACAGCGCGCCGCCCGCGACGCCCGCGGCGCTGGCGACGGTCTACCTCAAGCTGGAGCGCGGCGCCAACGTGGTGCTCAACGGCCAGCCGGTGGAGGTGAAAACCGGCAGCAACGGTTTCGCCGCGCTCAACCTGGCGGCGGGTCAGTATCGTATTGAGGTGCATTCGGGCACCAGCATGCGCGCGCAGTCGCTGGTGATTGACAAGCCGGGCACCTGGCTGCTGAATCCGGGGAACTAGCGCGCTCTCGCGGCGTGGATGAGCACGCCGCGAGCCCTCTCCTTTAGCCCTGTGCGCAGCGAACGCCCGCCTGCAGCGCGCGTACCTGGTGCGCCAGACGGCTTAAACTCTCCTCCTCCATGCCGCGCTTCGCCAGCTCCTGCTCAAGCGAAAAAAGATACTGCGCGTTGCTGCCCAGCGGGCCGCTCGCCGCGGCAATCAGCGGCGCGATCGCCTCAGGACAGGAGTCCGATTCATAGAGCGGATGGCGCGGATCCATAATAAAGGCCAGCGCGGTGACGCTGCGCCCATCCTCCAGGGTTAATTCGCACCAGGTCGGCAGATAGCAGCCGGTAATCATCTCGCGCTTCCACAGCAGCTCCAGCTCTTCATGCAGGCGCGTCTCCGGCAGGCGAAACGCCAGGCCGCTGGTCGAGCCGCCCTCTTTTAGCGCCAGCATCCGGCCAGGATGGGACGAGGTGCCGCGTCCGGCGATCAGACGCAGGCAGAAGGCGCGGTGCCAGCCGTTCAGCGTGCCGGAGGCGACCTCGTCCGCTTCAAAAACCGGATTCCACATCAGCGATCCATAGCCGAAGATCCAGACCGGGCTCTGGTCGGGACGGCAGGCGAGCGTGGCCGCCAGCGACGCGGCGCGCTGCTCACAGCTCCAGAGCAGCGATTCCTCAATATCGCCGAATGAGGTTTTGCAGTCGGCTTTTAGTAAAAATTCTCGGGTTAACAATGCGACCTCCTGACTTCTTTAACGTCCTGTCCGACGGGCTCCCTTATAAAATCGGCTGGCGGGCGACAATCTTGAGCCCCAGCCTGCAGTGACAGTATGCATTTTCCGCACCGCTTTCAAGGCCGCGTCAAGACGAGAAATTAAAAAACCGTCGCATCAGGCCGGCTGCGCCGGCCCGCTGTTCATGGCTATTTTTTGGGGTGCCACTTATCATCGTCCCCTTTTTCATACTCTTTTTTCACCGCTGACCAGGCAACTTTATGCGCCACCTCTTCCTGAGACTCGTCGCCGCGTCGCTCATCTTTGTCTTTGTACTGATCCCAGGCGCTGTTGAACGCCTTCTGATAGATCTCCTGCGCGTGCGGCGGCAAAACATGTTTCACGTTATCCGGCAGCGCTTCACGATTTTTGTAAGGCATTGCATTTCCTCCATTAAGGGCCCGCTTTAAGCCTGGCGTATGGCGAAAAATTTACAACCTTGTTATTCAGCGCGTCCTTTCTGAAAAAATGGCCGAAGAACATAAAAGACAAGGCTATCGCCGCTCTAACTGGCGATTACCAGCGACATTTTTGCCTGGCTAATAAAGTTAATATAATGAATAGAAAGCGATAAACGATGTTGATAATGGATTTTGACAAGGTGAGAACATATTTGCGTAAAAGTAAAAACCGGTAAATTTCACCCAGGCTAAATAGTGAAAAGTTACACTCTAAGGGGTAATAAACGCTCTACTATTTTGTGAAGCCCCGTTGGGTTTCGCTGAGGCATTTCTCTGAAGAGGATGGTGAATGACCACACATGAAAAAACACGTCACAAAGAGTTTTCGCTGATACTTCCCCTCGCCGCCCTGGGCGTACTCTTTTTCTTTGGCGGGCAACATTCCCTGCCCGCGGTTATCGGCATCAATCTGCTGGCGCTGGTCGCGATCCTCAGCAGCGCCTTTAGCGTAGTGCGCCATGCCGACGTGCTGGCGCATCGGCTGGGCGAGCCTTACGGCTCGCTGATCCTCAGCCTGTCAGTGGTTATCCTTGAGGTCAGCCTGATCTCCGCGCTGATGGCCACGGGCGATGCCGCACCGGCGCTGATGCGTGACACGCTCTACTCTATCATTATGATCGTCACCGGCGGGCTGGTGGGGTTCTCGCTGCTGCTGGGCGGGCGCAAGTTCGCCACACAGTATGTGAATCTTGCCGGGGTAAAGCAGTATCTGATTGCCATCTTTCCGCTGGCAATCCTGGTGCTGGTGTTCCCCAACGCGCTGCCGGGCGGTAACTTTACCACCACGCAGGCGCTGCTGATCGCGGCGATTTCGGCGGCGATGTATGGGGTTTTTCTGCTGATTCAGACGCGCACCCACCAGAGCCTGTTTGTTTACGAGCATGAAGACGACAGCGACGATGGCGACCCGCACCACGGCAAGCCCTCGGCCCACAGCAGCATCTGGCACACCGCCTGGCTGATCGTCCATCTGATTGCGGTCATCAGCGTTACCAAGATGAACGCCAATACGCTGGAGCATCTGCTGTCGGAGTTTAATGCGCCCGCACAGTTCACCGGCTTCCTGGTGGCGCTGCTAATCCTCTCGCCGGAAGGCCTGGGCGCACTGAAGGCAGTGCTGATGAATCAGGTGCAGCGCGCCATGAACCTCTTTTTCGGCTCGGTGCTGGCGACCATCTCGCTGACCGTGCCGGCGGTGACCATTATCGCCACCCTCACCGACCAGCAGCTGGTGTTCGGCCTTGAGCCGCCGCAGATGGTGATGATGTCAGCGGCGCTGATCCTGTGTCATATTTCGTTTTCAACCGGGCGCACCAACGTGCTGAACGGCGCGGCGCATCTGGCGATTTTCGCCGGCTATCTGCTGACGATCATGCTCTGAACAAGAGACGAAAAAAAAGAGCGACTCACGTCGCTCTTTTTTATTTGGCAGCGTGAAGCGCGGGTTACTTGCTGGTATCCAGCTCCGGGAAGCTCTTCACCAGGTCGTCAATCGCCTTCATCTGCACCAGGAACGGCTCCAGCTTATCCAGCGGCAGCGCGGACGGGCCATCGCACTTCGCGTGATCCGGATCCGGATGCGCCTCAATAAACAGACCGGCGATACCGACTGCCATACCGGCGCGCGCCAGTTCACCCACCTGGGCGCGACGACCGCCGGAAGCGGCGCCGAACGGGTCGCGCGTCTGCAGCGCGTGGGTCACGTCGAAAATCACCGGGCTGTTGTTGGTGACTTTCTTCATTACGTTAAAGCCGAGCATATCGACGACCAGATTGTCATAGCCGAAGTTGCTGCCGCGATCGCACAGGATCACCTTATCGTTGCCGCCTTCGGCGAACTTATCCACGATATTGCCCATCTGGCCCGGGCTGACGAACTGCGGCTTCTTCACGTTGATTACCGCGCCGGTCTTCGCCATCGCTTCTACCAGGTCGGTCTGACGCGCCAGGAAGGCGGGCAGCTGGATCACGTCCACCACGTCAGCCACCGGCTGCGCCTGCGACGCCTCGTGCACGTCGGTAATGATTTTCACGCCGAACGCCTGCTTCAGCGCCTGGAAAATCTTCATGCCTTCTTCGAGGCCGGGACCGCGATAAGATTTGATGGAGGAGCGGTTCGCCTTGTCAAAAGAAGCCTTGAATACGTACGGAATGCCAAGCTTGTCGGTGACCTTCACGTAGTGCTCGCAAATACGCATGGCGAGATCGTGCGATTCCAGCACGTTCATGCCGCCAAACAGCACAAATGGCAGATCGTTAGCGACCTTGATATCACCAATAGTGACGACTTTCTGAGTCATGCCCTTTCCTTAATGGTGTGGTGCGCTTAGTGCAGCGTCACCTGTTTCTGTTCAATTGCGTGAATTTGTACTTTGATCATTTCGCTGACCGGATCCTCGGGACACTGCTCAACGAAATAGGTTAAATCGTTTAGCGCAATGTGATCGCACTCCAGCTGCGCGTAGATCAAACCGCGATCGCGGATCTCGTACGGGTCGTCCGGATCGATCTGCAGCAGCACCTGACTCACGCCCAGCGCCAGCTCCATCTGCTTCTCCTCCATCAGCGCCGACTTCATGGTGTCGAGCATCTTGCGCATCACGCTCACGGTCTTCGCCTCTTCCAGATCGTCGTCGTAGAGCTTCGCCGTGGGGCTGATGTTGCCCTTCAGCCACACTTCCAGCGTATGGGTATCCAGCGTCTCGCCGTTGAACGGGTTGATCAGCCACATCTCGCCGTCGATCCAGTCGGCGCGCAAAATCAGCTGCGTGGGGAAAATAACCGGCATCAGCGGAATATCGAGCGCCTGCGCGATATGCAGCAGGATCACGCCCAGCGACACCGCGGTGCCCTGACGCGTCTTGAGCACTTTATCCAGCCACAGCGCGTCGGAAAGGTTATAGATGCCGCTGGCGCCGCCGAAGCCCCACTGGCGGTAGAAAAGTTCCAGCAGCTTCTCCAGCTGCATGTCGGCGTCCTGTTCGCTGCTCACATAGCGGCGCGCTTCTGCCACCAGCGTCGCCAGCTGCTCCTGCACGGACGAGGCGGGAAAATCGGCGCGAATCGCGCGGGTAGCGCCAATCACCGCTTCACACAGCGGCGTCTGGCTAAAATCTAATTGCTCTGTGGAGGTCATACTATCCCCAATAACGGCATTTTGGTCACCGCCAGCTTAATCACTGTCACCAGCGCGACCAGCGCGACCAGGAAAGCGATCCAGCGCGTACGGCTGGTGCGCGGGCGACGACTCAACGCCACGGAACCTAAGGCGATGTAGATAATAACGCCTAAAAGCTTCTCCGTCAGCCAGCTTCCTTGCGGCGAGAACGGGTAAAAGTGGGTAATCATCACCAGCAGCACGCCGGTCAGCAGTAAAAAGGTGTCGTTAACGTGTGGCGTAATGCGCACCCAGCGCCGCTGCAGCAGCGCCGAGCCGCTGCGCAGCCAGTAAAAACGCACAATAAAAAGCGCAATGCTGATAAACACCGTCAGCAGATGCAGTTGCTTGATAAGCGGGTAGTAAGCGGCCATGGAACGTCCTTTTTAAGAGGGAATGCGACCGAGCGTGACGCGCGGATTGCCGCCGTAGTCATTTACGGTCGCGACCTGAAGAAAATTGTGCTGCTGCATCAGCGCGCGCACCGCCGCGTCCTGCTGCCAGCCATGCTCCAGCAGCAGCCAGCCGCCGGGCGCCAGCCACTGCGGCGCCTGGGTAATAAGCAGGCGCAGATCCGCCAGCCCCGCCTCGTCGGCCACCAGCGCGCTGCGCGGTTCGAAGCGCACGTCGCCCTGCGAGAGATGCTGGTCGCACGCGTCGATATAGGGAGGATTGCTGACGATCAGGTCGAAACGCGCGGCGGGCAGCGCGTCGAACCAGTGGCTCACGGCGAACGCGGCGTTGGGGATCGCCAGCCGCTCGGCGTTGCTTTGCGCCAGCGCCACGGCGGCCTCGATGCGATCGACGCCCAGCACCTCGCAGTCGGGCCGTTCGCTCGCCAGCGCCAGCGCGATGGCGCCGGTGCCGGTGCCGAGGTCGAGAATGCGCGACGGTGCGGCGGGCAGACGCGCCAGCGCCTGCTCAACCAGCACTTCGGTATCGGGACGCGGGATCAGCGTCGCGTCGGAGACGCGCAGCGGCAGCGACCAGAATTCGCGCTCGCCAATGAGGTGCGCCACCGGCTCGCCGCGCACGCGCCGCGCCAGCAGCGCGTCGAGCTGCGTCAGCTGTTCAGGCAGCAGCTCAGTCTCGCCGAACGCCACCAGCCAGCTGCGCGATTTGCCGGTGACGTGCCCCAGCAGGATCTCCGCGTCGCGCTTCGGGCTGTCGCCGCCCTGTAGCGCGGCGACAGCCTTTTTCAGCCAGTCCTGAAACGCCATTACTCCTGACCAGCCAGCGCGGCCAGCTGATCGGCCTGATGCTCCTGCACAATCGGCTCAATCAGGTTGTCCAGCTTGCCTTCCATGGTTTCGTCAAGGCGATAGATGGTCAGGTTGATGCGGTGATCGGTCACGCGGCCCTGCGGGAAGTTATAGGTGCGGATGCGGTCGGAACGGTCGCCGCTGCCCAGCAGGTTGCGGCGCGTGCTCGCCTCCGCTTCGTGGCGCTTCGCCATCTCCGCGGCGCGAATGCGCGCGCCCAGCACCGCCAGCGCTTTGGCTTTGTTTTTGTGCTGCGAACGCTCATCCTGACACTCCACCACGATGCCGGTCGGCAGGTGGGTGATGCGGATGGCGGAGTCGGTGGTGTTGACGTGCTGGCCGCCCGCGCCGGACGAGCGGAAGGTGTCGATCTTCAGGTCGGAGGGATTGATCTCCGGCAGCTCCGCTTCCGGCACCTCCGGCATCACCGCTACGGTACAGGCCGAGGTATGGATACGCCCCTGGGACTCGGTTTCCGGCACGCGCTGCACGCGGTGGCCGCCCGATTCAAACTTCAGGCGGCCATAGGCGCCGTCGCCGGTAACGCGGGCGATGACCTCTTTATAACCGCCGTGCTCGCCCTCGTTGGCGCTGACGATCTCCACGCGCCAGCGGCGGGCTTCAGCGTAGCGGCTGTACATACGGAACAGGTCGCCGGCGAAGATCGCCGCCTCGTCGCCGCCGGTGCCGGCGCGCACTTCGATAAAGCAGGCGCGCTCGTCGTCGGGATCTTTCGGCAGCAGCAGCACCTGCAGCTGCTGCTCCAGCCGCTCGCTCTCGGCGCGCGCCTGCTGCAGCTCTTCCTGCGCCATATCGCGCATCTCAGCATCGTCCAGCATCATCTGGGCGGTGTCGATATCTTCCTGCGTCTGCTGCCACGCGCGGAAACATTGGGTCACGTCGGTTAACTGCGCATATTCACGCGAGAGCGCGCGGAAGCGGTCCTGATCGGCGATAACGCTGGCGTCGCCGAGCATCGCTTCCACTTCTTCGTGGCGCTCCTGCAGCGCTTCCAGTTTGGCAACAATAGAGGTTTTCATGTCGTGATGGGATTCTCGTCACAGAGGGCAACAGCCCAGGAGTCTACTCGAGACCAAGGCTGTCGCGAAGCAATTGCAGGCGTTCAGTGTCGCCGTCGCGGGCGGCCTGCTGCAGGGATTTGGTTGGTGCGTGAATTAAACGGTTAGTCAGCTTGTGCGCCAGCTCCAGCAGGACTTTCTGCGGATCGGCGCCCTGCTGCAGCGCGGCCAGCGCGCGCGATTCGAGATCGGCGCGCACGCTTTCCGCCTGAGAGCGGTATTCGCGAATCGTCTCGACCGCACTCTGGGCGCGCAGCCAGGACATAAATTCGCCGCTCTCCTGCACCACGATGCTTTCGGCCTGTACGGCCGCGGCTTTGCGCTGCGCCATATTCTGCTCGATGATCGCCTGCAGGTCGTCGACGCTGTAGAGATAGGCGTTAGGCAGCTTGCCCACTTCCGGCTCGACGTCGCGCGGCACGGCGATATCCACCAGCAGCACCGGTTTGTTGCGGCGCGCTTTCAGCGCGCGCTCCATCATCCCTTTGCCGATAATCGGCAGCGGGCTGGCGGTGGAGGAGATGACGATATCGGCGTCGGCGAGGCGCGCGTCGATGTCGCCGAGGCCGATCACTTCCGCGCCGACCTCTTCCGCCAGCCGCTCGGCGCGCTCGCGCGTGCGGTTGGCGATAATCAGCTTCTGTACGTTATGCTCGCGCAGGTGGCGCGCTACCAGCTCAATGGTTTCGCCCGCGCCGACCAGCAGCACGTTGACGGTCGAGAGGGACTCGAAGATCTGGCGCGCCAGCGTACAGGCGGCAAAGGCGACCGACACCGCGCTGGCGCCGATTTCCGTTTCGGTGCGCACGCGTTTGGCGACCGAGAAGGTTTTCTGGAACATCCGCTCCAGCTCGCTGCTCAGCGCATGGCCGCGCTGCGAGTCGGCGAAGGCTTTTTTCACCTGGCCGAGAATTTGCGGTTCGCCCAGCACCAGCGAGTCGAGGCCGCTGGCTACGCGCATTAAATGGCTGACCGCCGCGTTGTCCTGATGCCAGTAGAGACTTTGACGCACGTCCTCTTCATTGAGATGGTGATAGTCACACAGCCAGCGCACCAGGCGCTCCTGCAGATCCGCCTGCTGCTCTACGCTCAGGTAGAGTTCAGTGCGGTTGCAGGTAGAGAGAACGACGCCGCTCTGCACCATCGGCTGGGAAAGCAGGCTGTCGAGCGCCTGTTCCAGCACGTCCGGCCCGAACGCGACGCGTTCGCGCAGCGCGACAGGTGCAGTTTTATGATTGATTCCGAGAGCGAGCAGCGTCATGGCGATAAAAGTTGGGATGTCCCAATAATGTCAGGGTTTTGTGATGCGCATTCTACAAGATGCGGCAGATCATGAAAAGCCATACAAAGGCTATGACTGTAATAAGATTAAACTGATCGTGCGCAATTTTACTCTTATCACCATTGACGGTTTATAAGCGGATCGCTAGCGTTAACCGTTACGAATTAAAAACGTGTCCGAGGAGATGACCACGTGATGACCTGTTCCCCACGCACTATGCTGCGCCTTTTGCCGCTGGCGAGCGTTCTGCTCACCGCCTGCGCCGTTAATCAGCCGCAGGGCCCAGGCCCGAGCACGACCGCGCCGCAGTGGCAGCAGCATCAGCAGGAGGTGGCGAAAGTCACGCACTACCAGACACGCGGCGCCTTCGCCTATCTTTCCGACAAGCAGAAAGTCTACGCGCGCTTCAACTGGCAGCAGACCGCCCCGGACCGCTATCGCCTGCTGCTGACCAACCCGCTCGGCAGCACCGAGCTGCAGCTCGACGCGCAAGGCGACACCGTACAGATCGTGGATAACAAAGGCAAACGCTACGTCAGCAACGACGCGGAGAAGATGATCTCTCAGCTGACCGGCATGGATATCCCGCTCGCCAACCTGCGTCAGTGGATGATGGGCCTGCCGGGCGACGCCAGCGACTATCAGCTCAACAGCAACTATCAGCTTAAAAGCCTGAACTACAGCAGCAACGGCCAGAAGTGGCAGGTGGCGATTCAGGATTACGACAGCAAATCCACCCCGCCGCTGCCGGCGAACCTCGAGCTGCGCGAAGGCGACCAGCGCATCAAACTGCGTATGGATAGCTGGACCCTGCAATGATCACCACCTGGCCTGCACCGGCAAAGCTCAACCTGTTTCTCTATATCACCGGCCGTCGCGCAGACGGCTACCATAACCTGCAGACGCTGTTTCAGTTTCTCGACTACGGCGACAGCCTGCATATCACGCCGGACAGCAGCGGCCGCGTTAGCCTGACCACGCCGGTCGAGGGCGTCGCCCATGACGACAACCTGATTGTTCGCGCGGCGATGGCGCTGCGTCAGGCGGCGCAGGCGCAACAGCGGCTGCCAGCCGACGCCGGGGCGCAGATCGCCATTGAAAAGCGGCTGCCGATGGGCGGCGGGCTGGGCGGCGGCTCCTCGAACGCCGCCACCGTGCTGGTGGCGCTGAATCACCTGTGGGGCGTCGGTTTCTCTCTCGAGGCGCTGGCGGAGCTAGGGATTAAGCTTGGCGCGGACGTGCCGGTGTTCGTCAGAGGTTTCGCCGCTTTCGCGCAGGGCGTCGGCGAGCAGCTCCAGCCCGCCGATCCGGCGGAAAAATGGTACCTGGTGGCGCATCCCGGCGTAAGCGTGCCGACGCCGCGGGTGTTTAACGATCCGCAGCTTACGCGCGATACGCCGGTGCGTTCGCTGGCGGCGCTTTTATCGACACCCTTTCACAATGATTGTGAGGCAGTGGTAAGAAAACGTTTTCGTGAGGTTGATGAGCTTGTTTCCTGGCTGCTAGAATACGCGCCGTCGCGCCTGACTGGCACTGGCGCTTGCGTGTTTGCCGAATTTGACACCGAGTCAGCCGCTCGTCAGGTGCTGGAACTCGCCCCGAAATGGGTATGCGGATTTGTCGCGCGAGGCGTTAACGTCTCGCCTCTGCATCGCACCCTTTCCGGGCTGTAAGCGCATGTGTGACAGTGTCACCCTGTTCCAGACGCTGCACGCTGTGCATTAACACACCCGTATGAACATGCGCTGCGGTATGCGCCGGTTACCGTAACGCCGTTCATTCTCTGGACGCCAAGCCTGAGGTTCTTCTCGTGCCTGATATGAAGCTATTTGCTGGTAACGCCACCCCGGAACTAGCACAACGTATTGCCAACCGCCTTTACACCAGCCTCGGAGACGCCGCAGTGGGCCGTTTCAGCGATGGCGAAGTGAGTGTACAAATCAATGAAAATGTACGCGGTGGTGATATTTTCATCATCCAGTCCACCTGTGCTCCCACCAATGATAATCTGATGGAACTGGTTGTGATGGTCGACGCGCTGCGTCGAGCTTCTGCTGGTCGTATTACCGCGGTTATTCCCTACTTCGGCTATGCCCGCCAGGATCGCCGCGTGCGCTCCGCTCGCGTGCCGATTACCGCTAAAGTGGTCGCGGATTTCCTTTCCAGCGTTGGCGTCGATCGCGTTCTGACGGTCGATCTTCACGCCGAGCAAATCCAGGGCTTCTTTGACGTCCCGGTTGATAACGTTTTCGGCAGCCCAATCCTGCTGGAAGACATGCTGCAAATTGGTCTGGAAAACCCGATTGTGGTTTCCCCGGACATCGGCGGCGTCGTGCGTGCTCGCGCGATTGCCAAGCTGCTCAACGATACCGATATGGCTATCATCGACAAACGTCGTCCGCGCGCGAACGTTTCTCAGGTGATGCACATCATCGGTGACGTGGCGGGCCGCGACTGCGTGCTGGTCGACGATATGATCGACACCGGCGGCACGCTGTGCAAAGCGGCGGAAGCGTTGAAAGAGCGCGGCGCGAAACGCGTCTTCGCCTACGCGACCCACCCGATTTTCTCCGGCAACGCAGTGGAGAATCTGCGTAAATCGGTTATCGATCAGGTTATCGTCTGCGACACCATCCCGCTATCTGAAGAGATGAAGTCGCTGCCGAACGTGCGTACTCTGACGCTCTCCGGCATGCTGGCTGAAGCGATCCGCCGTATCAGCAACGAAGAGTCTATCTCGGCGATGTTCGAGCACTGATTTTCGTCTAATAAAAAACCGGGCCAGGCGCCCGGTTTTTTTATGGCTGCAAAAGCGGATCAGTGGTGCGGCGTGCGGCGGCAGCGCTCGTCATAATGGCGGTGCCAGAAGTAGCGGTCTTCGATTTTTTCGCGCCCGCTGACGCGCGCACCGGCGAGCCACAGCAGCGCCCCGATAAAGATGCCGAGGATGGCGCCCTGTGCCAGCAGCGCCGGCATCTGAATGCTCGGCAATTGATTCAGCACGGAAAAGATGATGCTGGAGACCATCACGACCAGTCCCACGATCATCAGGGCGTTTCCTGCTTTGCGACAATGTTGATGTTTCATCATTCACCTCTGTCCATATGAACAAGCCAGACAAACCGCACATAATGTTAACTTGTCATAAGTTTAAGCAATGACCCGCGGACAAATTGCGTCCAGGATCACAAACTCTACTAAATGCTGGCCTGCATTCACCTTCAGAAGCTTGATTTAAATAACAAAATAGTTAATCACGCGACGTAACCATATCGCTTTAGCTAAGTTTGTTCTCTTCCCTGCCGCGAAGTACACTAACGCCTTTTCACCACCTGAGCAGGATAATCATCGTGAGCAGCATTAAACTGATTGTGGGCCTGGCCAATCCCGGCGCGGAGTACGCCGCCACGCGGCATAACGCAGGCGCCTGGTATCTCGATTTACTGGCGGAGCGTCATAATCAGTCGCTAAAAGAAGAGGCGAAATTCTTCGGCTATACCGCGCGTATCAGCCTGGCGGGCGAAGATGTGCGTCTGCTGGTGCCGACCACCTTTATGAACCTCAGCGGCAAGGCCGTGGCGGCGATGGCGACCTTTTTCCGCATCGCGCCGGAGGAGATTCTGGTGGCGCACGATGAGCTCGATCTGCCGCCTGGCGTCGCGAAGTTCAAACAGGGCGGCGGTCATGGCGGCCACAACGGCCTGAAAGACATCATCAGCAAGCTGGGCAACAACAATAACTTTCACCGCCTGCGCATCGGCATCGGCCATCCGGGCGATCGCAACAAGGTGACGGGATTTGTGCTGGGCAAGCCGCCCGCCAGCGAGCAGAAGTTGATTGACGACGCCATTGATGAAGCGGCGCGCTGTACCGAAGTGTGGCTGAAAGAGGATCGCCTGAAGGCGATGAACCGGCTGCACGCGTTCAAGGCGAGCTAAACGCCCTGCCCGCGCGATTTCTGTGTATAATGCGCCAAATTTTTCGTTTCCGGCAATGCCTGCAGCAGGCGTTGCACCTCAAGTTAGAAGGGTAACCAACCATGGGATTCAAATGCGGTATCGTGGGCCTGCCGAACGTCGGTAAATCCACCCTGTTCAACGCGCTGACTAAAGCGGGCATCGAAGCGGCTAACTTCCCCTTCTGCACCATTGAGCCCAACACCGGCGTGGTGCCGATGCCGGATCCGCGCCTTGATCAGCTGGCGGAGATCGTCAAACCGCAGCGCCTGGTGCCGACCACCATGGAGTTCGTCGACATCGCCGGCCTGGTAAAAGGCGCGTCGAAAGGTGAAGGCCTGGGCAACCAGTTCCTGACCAACATCCGCGAAACCGAAGCGATCGGCCACGTAGTGCGCTGCTTTGAGAACGAGAACATCATTCACGTCGCGGGCAAAGTGGATCCGGCGGAAGATATCGACGTCATCAACACCGAACTGGCGCTCTCCGATCTGGAAACCTGCGAGCGTGCCATTCAGCGCGTGCAGAAAAAAGCCAAAGGCGGCGATAAAGACGCGAAGGTCGAGCTGGCCGCGCTGGAGAAGTGCCTGCCGCATCTGGAAAACGCCGGTATGCTGCGCGCGCTGAAGCTGGACGCCGATGAGAAAGCGGCAATCCGCTACCTGAGCTTCCTGACGCTGAAGCCGACCATGTATATCGCCAACGTCAACGAAGACGGTTTCGAGAACAACCCTTACCTCGACCAGGTGCGCGCCATCGCCGAAGCGGAAGGCTCCGTGGTGGTGCCGGTTTGCGCCGCCGTTGAGTCCGACATCGCCGAGCTGGACGATGAAGATCGCGCCGAGTTTATGGCCGAGCTGGGTCTGGAAGAGCCAGGCCTGAACCGCGTGATCCGCGCCGGTTACGCCCTGCTGAACCTGCAGACCTACTTTACCGCGGGCGTGAAAGAAGTGCGCGCCTGGACCATCCCGGTTGGCGCGACCGCGCCGCAGGCGGCGGGCAAGATCCATACCGACTTCGAGAAAGGCTTTATCCGTGCGCAGACCATCGCGTTTGAAGACTTTGTCGCCTATAAAGGCGAACAGGGCGCGAAAGAAGCGGGCAAGATGCGTTCTGAAGGGAAAGAGTACATCGTTAAAGATGGCGATGTGATGAACTTCCTGTTTAACGTCTGAGCCGCGGTTGTCTGATGAGGGACTAGTGCCTCTCAGGACAAAATGGCCGCTTTAAAATCCACGCGCATGCGTGGATTTTTTATTTCAAAATACCTCAAGTTGTAGCGCGTTAGCGCCAACAGAGCTCCCTTTCTTCTTGCCTATGTCATAGTCCTTAAAGGCTACCGGCTTCGCGTTTTTCACACTCTGCGCATCAATGATCAAGAACACACTTGAGGCGTTTCGCCCTACCTCCCTACTACCGGGACGAGTTCATGTTCACACCTTCATTCGCCCGCTATACATTTCATCGGGTGCATCACAGCGTTTATTGCTGGGTTACTCTATAAAGAGTTTGCTTCATCATCTTGTTTACTTGGGGGACCAGAGGCATATCCCCAGCCAAAAATGAACGGATCGCACTGTCGATTATCTCGCGAGTGAGCACCGACTCCTCCACGATGACTTGCAAACCAATGCCGCTACGATAGCCAGATTGAATACGATAGCCAGGAGTAACTACAGGCGGATTGTCGCGCATGACTTCGGCTGAGCGTTTATCGATGTAGTCGAAATAGGTTAATCCACCGAATTGAGGATAAGAAACGCGGGTACGTTCTACCACCGTATAGCTAACCACCTTCCCTTTCGCATTGTAGTTTGGGGTTGTATCCATGCGGGCTTCATCTTGCTGCTGGTTTGGGCTCAACATGGCATGAGCTTCTTCAAACACCAGATTTTCCACAACATCCGCACGCGCTACGTCAAGGGTAATAATCTCCGCGTTCCAGTACACATCTGGCGAATTACCCAAGAATAAAACATCGCTCCAGGTCCACACCCAACCCGCAGCAATGGCCTCTGCATTTTCAGAATCGCAATCATCATAATGCACTCCTCCGCAGCGGTGACGCTCGCGGTGGATCAGATTCTTGACGTGTTGTGTCCGGGCACGACGCCGACGGCGGGAAAGAGTATTAAATGGTTTGTCTCTGCGGATCATGGTTCGCTCTGCGCGTGCTCGCTGGGAGGAATCCAGCCGCACAGTTTAGCTAATGGGAATAAGGAAATCTATTCCGCCATAAGCAATGTGTTCAGGACAATCTCTTTTGTCATGCGGGGTTGCATTGACCAGACGATAATTTTGGGGAAAACAGGTCAACCACCACGGCCAGATACAGCCAGCCTTCGTGGGTTCGGATGTAGGTTATGTCTGTAGTGGTCAACTAAAACTGGCCAACGATTTAGAGTTTTTCCAGTATCGGTTTTTCGATTCGTCTGGGGGTAACCTACCGTTATAGCCATGCGGCCTTAGCGAGTTGTAAACCCGACGATATAGTCTGTAATCGCATGAGCAGCCTCGCTAAAGTTTATATAACCTGTCGCTGACACCCACTCGTTTTTAAAACTTCTGAAGAGGCGTTTTATCGGGCTATTGTCCCAACAGTTTCCCCGTCGACTCCTACTCTGCCTGATCTGGCAACGCTACAGTAACTGCCAGATCTGTCTGCTTGTATAGTGGCGACCCCGGTCACTGTGGAAAATCACTCCGGTTGGTTTATTGCGAGCTCCTACGCCATTTCCAGCGCTCTGATGATCAGCTTGCTATCTAGCGAAAATGACATTGCTCAGCCCACAAGTTTTGTTGCGAACAGATCGGGAACAACATTTTTACGGTTTAACGTCTGAGCCGCGGTTGTCTGATGAGGGGCCAGCGCCTCTCATACAAACCGCTCGATATAAAAATCCACGCCTGCGCGTGGATTTTTTTGCCCGCAAAAGAGACCGACCAATCAGTATGCTGTAACTAAGTAGAGCTATACTCTATCCCCCTCACCCCGCTTCGCGCTAAAACCCTTTGCAAAGCCCACCAGAAAGGGATAATACCCCACCGCTTTCCGACAAAGGACCGACGATGCGCGATACCCCGCAAGGCTACCGGACCCGCAAAAAACCTATGAAGCTCAGCACGCTGGTGACGCTGATGATCGGCGCGGTCGTCACCTTCGTGCTGCTCAGCGTGCATCTGCTCTACTTTTTTCAGATCGGCAACGCCACGCAGAAGCAGCTGGAGGACAAGGCGATGGCCGTGGCGCGCACCCTGGCGGACGTGCCTGCTATTCAGCAGGCGCTGGGCGGGCCGCCGGACGCTGGCATCATTCAGCCCATCGCCCGCGCGGCGCAGCAGCACAATAATCTGCTGTTCGTGGTGGTGACCAATATGCAGGGCATCCGCTACTCTCACCTTAATCCGGCGCTGATCGGCCAGCACTTTATCGGCGACGACATCAATCCGGCGCTGCAGGGCAAAGAGAACGTCTCGGTAAATCGCGGCTCGCTGGCGGAGGCGCTGCGCGTCTTTACGCCGGTCTATAACGCGCAGCAGAGGCAAATAGGCGTGGTGTCGATAGGCATCTCGCTGGAGGCGGTCAGCGATCAGATCAACCAGAGCCGCTGGAGCATTATCTGGACCATCCTGATCGGCGCACTGGCGGGCACGCTGGGCACGCTGGCGCTGGTGAAAACCCTGAAGCGCATCCTCTTCGGGCTCGAACCCTGGGAGATCTCCTCGCTGTTCGAGCAGCGCCAGGCGATCCTGCACTCGGTCAAAGAGGGCGTTATCGCGGTGGATGCCCAGGCCGAGGTGTCGCTGATCAACGAGGCGGCGCAAAAGCTGCTGACGGAAGAGAGCTCCGGCAGCATGGAGGAGGCCAGCGTTATTCACGCTCAGCTGCAGGAGACGCTGGCCACCGGCCGCGCGCGGCGCGACGAAGAGCTGAATATCAACGGCCACGTGCTGCTGAGCAACACCGTGCCGGTCTACAGCCAGCAGCGGCTTATCGGCGCGGTCTGCACCTTCAGGGATAAAACCGAAATCACGCGGCTGCTGCAGCGGCTGAGCGGCATGGTAAACTACGTCGACGCGCTGCGTGAGCGCTCGCACGAGTTTATGAATAAGCTGCACGTGATCCTTGGCCTGCTGCACATGAAAAACTATGCGCAGGTCGAAGCCTATATTTTAAAAACGGCGAACAACTACCAGACCGAAATCGGTTCGCTGCTCGACAAAATCAAGTCGCCGGTGATCGCCGGCTTCCTGCTGAGTAAAATCAATCGCGCCTCGGACAGCGGCCATCGTCTGACGCTGAGCGACGCCAGCTTCCTGCCCGATATCGGCAACGAGCAGCAGATCGCCGTGCTGATCACCGTGCTCGGCAATCTGATCGAGAACGCGCTCGACGCGCTGGGCAGTGAACACAACGGCGATATCCATGTGATGCTGCACTACCAGAACGGCTGGCTGGCGTGTGAGGTCAGCGACGACGGGCCCGGCATCCCGACCAACCAGCTGGATGCTATCTTTGATAAAGGCTTTTCAACCAAAGGTGAGGAGCGCGGCGTCGGGCTTTATCTGCTGAAGCAGCAGACGGAAAGCCTCGGCGGCAGCGTCAGCGTGGAGTCGGAACCCGGCGTATTTACCCAATTTTTTGTACAACTTCCCTGGGATGGAGGCAACAAAACCGCATGATCAATGTGTTAGTGGTCGATGATGACGCTATGGTCGCCGAGCTGAATCGCGTTTACGTCGGGCAGGTGCCGGGCTTTCACTGCGTCGGCACGGCGTCGACGCTGCAGCAGGCGAAAGAGATGATCCTTCACAGCGAGCCCGCCGTGGATCTGGTGCTGCTCGATATCTACCTGCAGCATGAGAACGGGCTGGATCTGCTGCCGGAGCTGCGCGAGGCGAAGCAGCCTGTCGAGGTGATCATTATTTCATCCGCCGCCGACGCCGCCACCATCAAAACCTCGCTGCACTACGGCGTAGTGGATTACCTGATCAAACCCTTCCAGTTCCCGCGTTTTGAAGAGGCGCTCACCAACTGGCGGCAGAAGAAGTCGCTGATGGATAACCATCTCTACTACCAGCAGGCGGAAGTTGACCAGCTGATCCACGGCAACCCGCCCACCACCAACGACAGCAAGCGGCTGCCGAAAGGGCTGACGCCGCAGACGCTGCGCACCCTCTGCCAGTGGATCGACGCCCATCCCGGCAGCGAGTTCTCCACCGACGAGCTGGCGGCGGAGGTGAATATCTCGCGCGTCTCCTGCCGCAAGTATCTGATCTGGCTGGCGCAGATCAATATCCTCTTCACCAGCATTCACTACGGCGCGACCGGCCGTCCGGTCTATCGCTACCGCCTGCAGCCGGAATACCATTCGCTGCTCAGGCAGTACTGCCAGTAGTCAGCCGGTAGCGGCGGTCGTGCAGACGAAACGCGAACTGACGCGACGAGGAGCAGAGCACCTGCTGGTCGCGCGTCACGAATATCGCCTCAATGTGCGGCGCGTCGCGCAGCGCCGCGAGGCTCTGCTCCACCCCCAGCCCGTAGAGCAGCGTGGTGTAGATATCGCCATCTATCGAGCGGTCGGAGATCACCGTGACGCTCAGCAGTTCATTGTCGAGCGGATAGCCGCTGCGCGCGTCGAGGATATGGTGATAGAGGCGCCCGTCCAGCTCGAAGTAGCGCTCATAGACCCCAGAGGTCACCACCGATTTTCCCGCTACCTCGATCACGCCGATTAACTCGTCAGCCTGGCCGAACGGCGCTTTCAGGCCGACAGCCCATCCGGCGGCCTGCGGCGGCGCGCCGAGCGTCTGCACGTTGCCGCCGAGGTTAATCAGCGCCCTTTCCACCCCCTGCTGGCGCAGAAAACTGCGCACCAGGTCGGCGATATAGCCTTTGGCGATGGCGCCCAGGTCGATCTCCATGCCCGGCTGGCGCAGAAACACGCTGCGCCGCTCAGGATCCAACACCACCTCGCGCGGATCGGTCAGCGCCATCAGCGTTGCCAGCTCGCCCTGCGGCGGCACGCTGCGCCCCTGAAAGCCGATCTTCCAGCGCTTGACCAGCGGTCCGATGGTGAAATTGAACAGGCTGTGCGGCAGCAGGCTCACCTGGTGCGCGCACTGGATGAGGTCGAACAGGTCGCGGCTGACGCAGACCGGTTCTTTGCCAGCGGCGTGGTTAATCGCCATCACCTCGGAGTGGGCGCGGTTGACGGTGAGGATATTCTCCTGATGGCGGATAAGGCGGAAGACCTGCGCGGCCAGCGCCGCATTATCCTCGAAAAGCTTAAGCAGAATGGGCGAACCCATCAGAACTGCGGAATAGGCGTAAACGCCTTCGTCGGCTGACATACTCGCCTCGACTGTTGAAGTGGGCCGGCAACGGCGTGCCGGAGCTGTTACCCGGTGCGCCGTCACCGACAGCGGACTAGCCGCGCGCCAGCGCCGCCGCGTTACGTCCGGCAAGGATACCAAAGATGATAATATCCGCCACGGCGTTGCCGCCGATACGGTTGGCGCCGTGGATGCCGCCGACCACTTCCCCCGCCGCCCAGGCGCCGCGAATCACCTGTTTGTTGCTGTCGAGCACCGCGGTGTCGGTATTAATGGTCACGCCGCCCATGGTGTGATGCACCCCAGGCGCGATGCGGATGGCGTAGAACGGCCCCTGATTTAGCGGATGACGCAGCGCGGTGGTGCGGCCGAAATCCTCATCCTTCTGATCCACCACGAACTGGTTGTAGCGCGCCAGCGTCTCCTCAAGGGTGGTGTGCTCCATATTCAGCTTCACCGCCAGCTCGCCCACGGTCGGCGCGCTGATCACAAAGCCTTTGGCGATATACTCATCGGCCGCTTTGTTGTTGGCCCGAACCTGTTCGTCGAAGACTACCCAGGCGCTTTTCTCCGGCAGCGCGATAATCTGCGCGGAAACCTTGTCGCGGGTCTCCATCTCGTTGAAGAAGCGCCTGCCCGCCTGCGACACCAGGATGGCACCGCCGCCGCGAATCGATTCAGAGATCAGATAGGAGGTGGTCTGCTCCACGGTCGGATGGATCTGGATTTCGCCCATATCCACGGTATCCGCGCCCAGCTTCTGCAGCATGGCGATGCCGCTGCCGGTCGCGCCTTTGTGGTTGGTGGTCACGAAGCCATCCAGCTCAGGGCGGTATTTCACCACCATCTCGCGGTTGGCGCTGAAGCCGCCGGTGGCGACAATCACGCTTTTCGCATAGAGGATGCGGCTGTCGTAGTACTCATCCACCACCTTCACGCCGGTTACCGCGCCGTTCTCGGTGAGGATTTCAGCGACCGAGGTATCCAGCAGCACCTCGATATTGCGCTTGTTGATGTTTTTCACCAGCCCGCTGATCAGGTAGCCGCCTACCGCCGAACGGTCCGCAGGGCGGTGGGTGCGGTCGATGCTCATGCCGCCGGTGATGGTGATATCGTTCAGCTCGATGCCGTGATCCGCCAGCCAGTCGATCGCCTCCGGCGCCAGCTCGACGAACTCGCGCAGCAGCACCGGGTTATTTTTATGCTGGCCCCCTTTCAGCGTCTCCTGATAGAAGAGCTCTTTGCTGTCTTTGATGCCCTTCATCGCCTGGAAGCGGGTCTCCGCCGCGTTCATGCCCACCGAGGCTTTGATGGTATTGCCGCCGATAGTCGGCATCTTCTCGATGATCACCACGCGCGCGCCTTCGTCGTGCGCCTGAATCGCCGCCGCCAGGCCAGCGCCGCCGCTGCCGATCACCACCACGTCGTAGTTCTGCGGCGCAGCGGGGTTGCCGCCCTCTTCAATCACATACTCTTTGCTGGAGGTGGAGAGCGCGCGCGATACCGCTTTTTTCAGCGCCTCGCTCTGGGTGGTGGCGCCGCTGATGGCGTCGACGTGCGGGCTGTTAGCCACCAGAATACGGTTACGCAGGCTTTCAAAGGTCTCGGTAAAATCGACGTCCAGCGTATCGTCCGGCACCATCGAAATATCGGTGATGCGGTCGGTGTCGAGGGTAACGTTGATTTTGAGCTTCAGCGCTTCCGCCTCGACTTTCTCCTGATAGACGCCCGCCTTGTATTTGCGGCCCGGCGCGCTGACTTCGCGGATCATCGCGTCCACCAGCGAGAAGCGCCACAGCGGCTCCGGGATCATCAGCGCTTCGCGCTGGGTGCTGTCGATATAGAGGTCGAGATGCTCGTTGTTCAGCACGCGATCCGCCCAGTCCGGATAGGCGATGCAGGCTTTGCCGATCGCCACTAAATCGTAGCCGTGCTCCAGCGCCCCCTCTACGTCGGCTTTGTTCACCACGCCGCCGACGCCGATCACCGGCACCTTCGCCAGGCGTTCGGAGCGCTGCGCAATATATTTATCGATCAGCGGCGTCGGGTCGCGGGTATCGACGATAGAGGGACGCAGCAGCTGGCCCATGGAAAAGTGCACGTAGTCGAGGCCGCGCTCCGCCAGTTTTTCCAGCAGATAGAGCGTGTCGGCAAAGCGAATGCCGGGCACTTCGATCTCTTCCGGCGAGAAGCGATAGCCGATGATAAAGGTGTTGTGCGCGATGCGCTCCGCCATTTTATGGGCGATATCCAGCACCGCCAGCGGGAAACGGGCGCGGTTTTCGCGGCTGCCGCCCCACTTGTCGTCGCGCTGGTTAGAGTTGGGGGAAAAGAACTGCTGGATCAGATAGGTGTTGGCGCCGTGCAGCTCAACGCCATCGAAGCCCGCCTTGATGGCGCGGTTTACCGCGTCGCCAAATTTGGTAATCATCACCTCGACGTCATCGGCGGTCAGCGCCTGTGGCGTGGTGGCGCCTTCGCGCGGTGCGGCAATGGCGCTGGGACCCACCGGCGTTTTGCCGCCGATCAGCCCCGGTTCCACCATACGACCGCCGTGGTAAATTTGCAGGATAGCGGTTGAGCCCTGCGATTTAATCGCGTCGGCGATTCGCGCAAGCCCAGGGATCTTGTTGTCGCTGTCGATGCCGATAGCGCCGGGAAAAGCGGGACCTTTGTTATCGATAAAGCAGGACTCGACGATAACCGTACCCAGCGTGCCTGCGCGTGCGCGATAGTACTCCACAAGCTCGCTGGTCACGGTGCCGTCGTAGAATCCTGTACAGGTAGTCATTGGCGCCATGACCAGCCGATTTTTTAATACCGCGCCGTTGGGCAACGTCAGCGGATTTAAAAGCGGGGTGCGAGTATTCATTTAGATTAACTCCGGAAATTAAAAGCTGAGGAATTCTGCGGACGGGGCACTCTGGCGATAATTAAAAGGTCCGGCTTGATGCCACTAATATACCAGTAACTTTGGCTACAAAAGTAATGAATATAGTTTTAAAACTTTTTGAATTAGCAGGGCTATTTATTTTGCAAAGGCGACTATTTTAGTTATAGTAATGTTAGCGAAAGCGCTGAAAAAATCAAATTAGTGTTAAATAAAAAAATTAACCTATACTTTTCAGCGAGGTAAAAGGCGCAGGATTTGCAGAAAAAAGCGCCAGCAACGTTATTTTTCACTTAGGAACCTTCTTAAGAGCTCAGAATGAATTTTAACGTCGTTAATGCAATTAAAAGCCAGACTCACTCTTTGATCTAGATCAAAATTTACTATTATGGCTGGCGCATCATATAGCCATTAAGCAAAGGTTTATTTAATAAAGTTGTCACATGAAGACGTTATTCAATAAGGTTTTGCTGAGGCGTTCTCCGCGCGAGAATAATAAACAGCGCATCAACAAAGCCGACACCCTCTTCTTTTTAACTTGCAGACCTTCACTATGAACATGAAAACGACGCTGAACGAAGCCGCGCAACCTGCGCCCGTCCCGCCGCCGGGACAACATAAACGCTGGATCATGCTGGCCCTGCCTGTCGTGGTCGCCGCCCTGCTGCTGCTGGTGCCCACACCCGCCGGACTTGAACCTTATGCCTGGCACTTTTTCGCCATTTTCGTCGGCGTGATTGTCGGCCTGATCTTCGAGCCGCTGCCGGGTGCGGTCATCGGCCTGACCGGCGTGGTGGTCATCGCCCTCTTCAGCCAGTTTGTGCTGTTTAGCCCCGCCGAGCTGGCAAAGCCAGGCTTTAAGGTCGCCACCGAGGCGTTTAAATGGGGCGTCAGCGGCTTCGGCAACTCCACCGTCTGGCTGATTTTCGGCGCCTTTATGTTTGCCGCCGGCTACGATAAAACCCAGTTCGGCCGCCGCCTGGCGCTGATTCTGGTGAAGTATCTTGGCCGTCGCAGCCTGACGCTCGGCTACGCCATTACCTTCGCCGATCTGCTGCTGGCGCCATTTACCCCGTCGAACACCGCGCGCAGCGGCGGCACCATCTACCCGATTATCGCCAACCTGCCGCCGCTCTACGGCTCTAAACCCAATGACCCGAGCGCGCGCCGCATCGGCTCCTATCTGATGTGGGTCGCCATTACCGCCGCCTGTATCACCAGCTCTATGTTCCTGTCGGCGCTGGCGCCGAACCTGCTGGCGCTGGCGCTGGTGAAAAGCGTCGTGGGCTTTGATATCTCCTGGGGCATGTGGTTTCTCGCCTTCCTGCCGCTCGGCGTGCTGCTGATCCTGACCATGCCGCTGCTGGCGTACTGGCTCTATCCGCCGGAGGTGAAGGTCAACGACGAAGTGCCGCGCTGGGCCACCGCCGAGCTGCAAAAGCTGGGCAAACTGTCGCGCAACGAGATTCTGCTGCTGATTTTCGTGGTGTGCGCGCTGCTGATGTGGATTTTCGCCACCGCCTGGATCGAGCCTGCAATGGCTGCGCTGCTGGTTATCATACTGATGCTCTGGACTGGCGTGCTGAACTGGAGCGACATCACCAGCAACAAAGCGGCGTGGAACACCTTCGCCTGGTTCGCCACGCTGGTGGCGCTGGCGGATGGCCTGGCGCGCGTCGGCTTTATCGCCTGGCTGGGCAAAGAGGGCGGCATGCTGCTGCAGGGTTACGACCCACAGGTCTCCGCGGTAGTGTTGCTTATCGCCTTCTATCTGCTGCACTACCTGTTCGCCAGCACCACGGCGCACACCACCGCCCTGCTCCCCGCGATGCTGACTATCGCCGCGGCGATCCCAGGCATCAATATGCCGGTGTTCTGCCTGATGCTCTGCACCTCGCTTGGCGTGATGGGGATTATTACCCCTTACGGCACCGGCCCCAGCCCGATTTACTACGGCAGCGGCTATCTGCCGACCAAAGACTACTGGCGTCTGGGGACCATTTTTGGCCTGCTGTTCCTGGTGCTGCTGATGCTGATCGCCTACCCGTGGATGGTATTGATGTTCTAAAGCAGGCGACGAAACAGGTTAATAAAGTGTAAAATCCTTTCCCTGCAGCTTACGCCAGCCGCGTTCCGCGCGGCTGGCGGAATAAAAACCAACAATATTTGCGGCTGTCTGCCTCGCGCTGCGCGAGTCGTCGCCGCCGCATAAGTGAGCCGAGATGTCGAACAAACCTTTCTACTATCAAGAGCCCTTTCCGCTGTCCCACGATGATACCCAGTACTATCTGCTGACGCGCGAGCACGTCTCCGTCGCCCGCTTTGAAGGCGAAGAGGTGCTGAAGGTCGATCCCAAAGCGCTGACCCTGCTGGCGCAGCAGGCATTTCACGACGCCTCTTTTATGCTGCGTCCGGCGCACCAGCAGCAGGTCGCCGCTATCCTCGCCGACGATGAAGCGAGCGAGAACGATAAATATGTCGCCCTGCAGTTTTTGCGCAACTCAGAGATCGCCGCCAAAGGGGTGCTGCCGACCTGCCAGGATACCGGCACGGCGATTATTATGGGCAAAAAAGGCCAGCGCGTCTGGACCGGCGGCGGCGACGAAGCCGCCCTGTCGCAGGGCGTCTATAACACCTTTATCGAAGACAACCTGCGCTATTCGCAGAACGCCGCGCTCGATATGTATAACGAGGTGAACACCGGCACCAACCTGCCGGCGCAGATCGATATCTACAGCACCGACGGCGACGAATATAAGTTCCTCTGCATCGCCAAGGGCGGCGGCTCAGCCAACAAAACCTATCTCTACCAGGAGACGAAAGCGCTGCTTTCGCCCGGCAAGCTGAAGAACTATCTGGTGGATAAGATGATGTCGCTCGGCACCGCCGCCTGTCCGCCCTATCACATCGCGTTCGTGATCGGCGGCACCTCGGCGGAGGCGACGCTGAAGACCGTGAAGCTCGCCTCGACGCACTACTACGATAGCCTGCCGACCAGCGGCAACGAGCATGGCCAGGCGTTCCGCGATCTGGCGCTGGAGCAGGAACTGCTGGCGGCGGCGCAGCAGCTCGGCCTCGGCGCGCAGTTCGGCGGCAAATATTTCGCGCACGATATCCGCGTGATCCGCCTGCCGCGCCACGGTGCCTCCTGCCCGGTGGGCATGGGCGTCTCCTGTTCGGCGGACCGCAATATCAAAGCGAAGATCAACCGCGACGGCATCTGGATTGAGAAGCTGGAGGACAACCCGGCGCAGTATATTCCGGAAGCGCTGCGCCAGCAGGGCGAAGGCGGCGTCGTGAGCGTCGATCTTAACCGACCGATGAAAGAGATTCTGGCGCAGCTCTCCGCTTATCCGGTCTCGACGCGTCTGTCGCTGAGCGGCACCATTATCGTGGCGCGCGATATCGCGCACGCCAAACTGAAAGAGCGTATCGACAGCGGCGAAGGGCTGCCGCAGTACGTGAAAGATCACCCGATCTATTACGCCGGTCCGGCGAAAACGCCAGAAGGCTACGCCTCAGGCTCGCTCGGCCCGACCACCGCTGGCCGCATGGATTCCTACGTCGATCTGCTGCAGTCGCACGGCGGCAGCATGATTATGCTGGCGAAGGGCAACCGCAGCCAGCAGGTGACGGACGCCTGCCATAAGCACGGCGGGTTTTATCTCGGCAGTATCGGCGGCCCGGCGGCGGTGCTGGCGCAGCAGAGCATCAAAAAGCTGGAGTGCGTGGAGTATGCCGAACTGGGGATGGAGGCGATCTGGAAGATTGAGGTTGAGAATTTCCCGGCGTTTATCCTGGTGGACGACAAAGGCAACGACTTCTTTAAGCAGATTCAGGACAGCAGCTGCGCGCGCTGCGTGAAATAGCACTGAAGCAGACTCTTAAAAACCGCACCACGTTTTGATAAGCGGGCGGCAGGGTCTGAAGAGCAAAGCGTCCCGCGACAAGGATGTCGCGGGCCGAGCGAGCATGGATGCCTTGAGCGACTTTGCGATCAGACCCTGCCGCCCGCGTCTGCGCAACGGCCAAAGGCGCCCTTACAGCAAACTATTTTTACCAGAAACGCGGCACTTCCGCCGCATCGCTCGCTTCTCCCGCCCGCAGTCGAGCGGCGGCATCGCCATCGCGCAGCGAAACCGGCAGATTAACCGCAATAATGCTGTACTCCAGCCCGTCCAGCACCTCGTCATATTCAGTCAGCACGTTATAAAATTCGTTCATCAACATTCCTTATTCAGTTCGGCCTCAGGCCCGTCAGGAACCACCGTCCTGACCATGCCATTGCAATCTTACAGGGCGATGACAGTTAACAATGGGTCGAAAAAACGCGAAATGCGCCGGGATTAATATGAAACAAAAACGGCGCGTTGCCCAGAGAGCAGCGCGCCGCAGATTGCGAAATCAGAAGAAACCGAGCGGCTGAACGCTGTAGCTCACCAGCAGGTTTTTGGTCTGCTGATAGTGGTCCAGCATCATCTTGTGCGTCTCGCGTCCGATGCCCGATTTTTTATAGCCGCCGAAAGCGGCGTGCGCCGGATAGAGGTGATAGCAGTTGGTCCAGACGCGCCCCGCCTTGATGGCGCGACCGACGCGGTAGGCGCGGTTGATATCGCGCGTCCAGACGCCGGCACCCAGCCCGTAAATCGAGTCGTTGGCGATAGCGATCGCTTCCGCCTCATCCTTAAAGGTGGTGATGCCGACCACCGGCCCGAAAATCTCCTCCTGAAAGACGCGCATGCTGTTGTCGCCCTTCAGCAGCGTCGGCTGAATGTAGTAGCCGCTGGCGAGCGAGCCTTCCAGCGTCTCTACGCCGCCGCCGGTCAGCACCTCTGCCCCTTCCTGACGCGCAATCTCCAGATAGGAGAGGATCTTGTCGAACTGCTGCTGCGACGCCTGCGCGCCGACCATGGTTTCGCTGTCCATTGGATCGCCGCGCTTGATGGTTTTGATGCGCTTCATCACCGCCGCCATAAAGGGCTCGTAGATGGACTCCTGCACCAGCGCGCGCGACGGGCAGGTACACACCTCGCCCTGATTCAGGAAGCCGAGCACCACCCCTTCAGCCGCCTTCTCGATAAAGCTCTCCTCCGCCTGCATGATATCTTCGAAGAAGATGTTCGGCGATTTGCCGCCCAGCTCGACGGTCGAGGGGATCATGCTCTTCGCCGCCAGCTCGAGAATATGGCCGCCGGTCGCCGTGGAGCCGGTAAAAGCTACTTTGGCGATGTCGGGATGAGAGGCCAGCGCCTCGCCCGCCTCTTTGCCGTAGCCGTGCACCACGTTCAGCACACCGGGCGGCAGCAGATCTTTGATCAGCTCGACAAACAGGGTAATGCTCAGCGGCGTCTGCTCGGCGGGCTTCAGCACCACGCAGTTGCCCGCGCCCAGTGCTGGTGCCAGCTTCCATGCCGCCATCAGCAGCGGGAAGTTCCAGGGGATAATCTGCGCCACCACGCCGAGCGGCTCATGGAAATGGTAGGCGGCGGTAAACTCGTCGATCTCGGCGGCCGTGCCCTCCTGGGCGCGCACGCAGCCGGCGAAATAGCGGAAATGATCCACCGCGAGCGGCATATCGGCGGCCAGGGTTTCGCGCACCGGCTTGCCGTTATCCCAGGTCTCATTCACCGCCATATATTCCAGATTTTGCTCCAGCCGATCGGCGATCCTGAGCAGCGCCAGCGATCGCTGCTGCGGTGAGGTTTTACCCCAGGCTTCGGCGGCGGCGTGCGCGGCGGCGACCGCTTTATCCACATCCGCCTTGTCCGAGCGCGGGAATTCCCCCGCCACCGAACCGTTGACCGGCGACGTGTTGGTAAAGTAGTTGCCGTTCACCGGCGTCACAAATTCGCCGTTAATGAAGTTGCCGTAGGTTTTCTGCAGCTGAATCAGAGAACCCTGTTCCCCGGGAGAGGCGTAACGCATGGTGAATCTCCTTAACATGGCTGGAATTGAAACAACGATGAAACTTATTGTTAACAATGAATGAACAAACCTAGCCTGTCAGATGTTGCAGTCGGAAACTGTGACCGCTGCAAAGGAAAAGCGCGCCGCCCGTGCGCACGGATAATTCTGAGAATAAGCCGAGGCGGCAAAAAAAAGCGAAACCTCAGGCCGAAACAGGGTCAACAGAAAAGGTTAATCACAGGAGAGAGTGACATGCTGGCTTCGGCTTTTACCCTTATGCGCGCAAAAGCAGACTTTATACATCAGTTTATTCGCCATCCGCGCAAGATGGGCAGCATTACGCCCTCGTCGGCGGCGCTGTGCCGCGCCATGAGCGACAGCGTCTGCTGGCGCAGTGCCCTGCGCGTCGCCGAACTTGGCGCGGGCGACGGCGTGCTGACGCGTCATCTGCTGGCGCGTATGCAGCCGCAGGCGACACTGGATGCGTTTGAGATCAACGCGCCGCTGGCGGATAAGCTGCGCGCGCTGGAGGATGCGCGCCTGCAGGTGCGCAACTGTTCGGCGGCCTCTCTGACCGGCGAATATGACGCGATCTTTTCCGGCCTGCCGCTGCTGTCGCTGCCGCCGACGCTGCGCGACGAGATTCTGCGCGCCGCGTTCAATGCGCTCGGCCCGGACGGCCTCTTCGTGCAGTTTCAGTACACCTCGATTACCCAGCCCGATCTCTCGCGCTACTTTATCTGGCAGCGTCAGCGGGTGCTGAAAAACGTGCCGCCCGCCTGGGTTTATCGCTGTCGGCGCAGCTACGCGCCCTGAGCCTGGCTCGCCTGCGGGCGCGTCTGCAGCCAGAACGCCGTCAGCAGCTGCCGCGCCCAGTCCGCGCCCTCAATATCCGCGCCGCTGTCGCTGACGCCCGGAGGCAGGCAGGCGCTCATAATGCGGCGTGAGAATTCCGGGTGAAACTGCACCGACAGCGCCTGCGGCGAGTAGCGCAGGATCTGACAGGGATCTTTCTCCGAGGTGGCCAGCACCTGCGCCTGAGGCGGCGGGGCGATCACCGACTGACGATGCGACAGCCAGGCGCTGAAGCGTGCCGGCAGCGCCGAAAGCAGCGCATCGCGCTGCATCGCCGGGTTGCACGTCAGCGGCAGCAGGCCGCGCTCCCAGCCGTTGGGGTTGTCCGCCACCTTCCCGCCCAGCGCATAGGCCATCAGCTGGTGTCCGTAGCAGACGCCCAGCAGCGGCAGCTCAGCCTCGATCGCTGCCCGCACCCACGCCGCGCTACGCTCGCTCCACTCGGCGTGGTCAGTCACCATCGCCCAGGAGCCGCTCAGGATAGCACCGCTGATCTGGTCAAACTGCGGCAGCGATTCGCCAAGGTGCGGGCGTACAATGAGGTACTCATCAGGTTGCAGATCAAGCGCGTCAATAAACCAGCGCGGCTGCTCGCCGATACGTGCGGCAACCTCGGCAGGCGGGACTTCTAACTGAATCAGGGCAAGGGGCAAAACGGAAGTGGATGTCATACCGAATCGGATCCTCTACGGGTGAACGTCTCGGTGAGTCAGTCTGACAGCAAAGCGGCGCCCTGTCTTATGATTTTCCTGCTGCTGTCATAACAGAAAAATATTTGTCATCGCCTGTCGGCCTCTTCCCCCTTCGTGCCATCATTAGAGCGTGGCGAAAAACAACAGCGAAGGACGGGATTGTGGCTCTGCGGCATTTTTTTCTTATCTTGATGGTGGTTTCTATCTGGGCATTCAATAACGTGGCGGTGAAGTGGGGCCTGCTGGAGCTGCCGCCGCTGTTTCTCACCTGCATGCGCTTTGTGGTGGTGGCGATTGTGCTGATCCCCTTCTGCCGCATCACCCGCCAGCAGCTTCCCTGGCTGCTGGCGCTCGCCTTTACCTTCGGCTTTATGCACTTCTCGCTGCTGTTCGTCGGCATGCGCTATACCGACGCCGGCACCGGCGCGATTGTGGTGCAGCTCGGCACGCCGATCGCCATGCTGCTGGCGATGGCGGTGCTGAAAGAGCGGCTGAGAGCGATTCAGCTGGTCGGCATCGCTATTTCCCTGTGCGGCGTGGCGGTGCTCTCCGGCAGCCCGACCATCCCCGCCTGGTGGGTGCTGGCGATCCTGCTCTGCAGCGCCACCGGCTGGGCGGTCAGCAACCTGATTGTGAAAAAATCGCCGCCGATCAAGCCGCTGACCATGACCGGCTGGATCGCCTTTCTGGCGGTGCCCATCGTCGGCCTGTCGAGCTTCGTGATGGAGTCGCACCAGTTCTACGCTCTGAGCCAGGCGGGATGGCGCGGCTGGTTCGGCATTCTCTACAGCGCGCTCGCCTCGTCGATTGTTGCCTATACCCTCTGGTATGGGCTGCTGAAGCAGTACAACGTCAATCTGATTATGCCCTACTCGCTGCTGACGCCGGTGCTGTCGGTGCTGATGGGCATCGTGGTGCTGGGCGACAGCCTCAACAGTTTTAAAATCATCGGCGCCTCGCTGGTGGTGTGCGGCACGGCGATAGCGGTTATCAATCTGCGCAGCCTGCGCATGCACGCGCGCTTTCCGCGTCTGCGTCGCCGCTGAAAAAGCGGTGCTATGCTCTGGATACCGTCTGTTTCTGGAGAATGCTTATGGATTATCAGCTTGCCGCGTCGCTGTGGCAGCAGCTGTGGCAAGGATTGCGTGGCCCCGGCGACGCAACCGCCCCACCTACCTTTCTTGATACCGCGACCTTCTCATCCGCTTTCGCCGTCAGCGAGCTGGCGGCCGCCAGCATCGGGCTGGCAACCCAGGCGACGGCGGATTTTATCGGCGCCCGCCAGCCGGTGAGCGTCAATGTACGCCTCGCCTCGCGCTGGTTTCAGACCAGCTTCTTTCCCCGCAATCGCCCTGCGCCCGCGCTGTGGGACGCCTTTGCCGGCGACTATCGCAGCGCCGACGGCTGGATCCGCCTGCACACCAACGCGCCGCCGCATCGCGCGGCAATGGAGCGCGTACTGGGCCAGCATCCTGACCGCGATGCGCTGGCGCGGCAGGTGGCGCGCTGGCAGGCTGACGCGCTTGAGCAGGCGGTGGTCGACGCAGGCGGCTGCGCCGCAACGATGCGTGGCGAACAAGCGTGGCGGCAGCATCCGCAGGGCCAGGCGGTGCGCGAAGAGCCGCTGATCGCCTGGCGAAAGGGCGCCGCTGCGCCCGCGCGCAGCTGGCCGATGCTCGCTGCGCGACCGCTGCTCGGCGTGCGGGTGCTGGATCTGACGCGCGTCATCGCCGGGCCGGTAGCGACCCGCTTTCTCGCCAGCCTCGGCGCGCAGGTGCTGCGTCTCGACCCGCCCGGCTGGCGCGAGCCGACGCTGGATGAAGAGATCGCCTGCGGCAAACGGCGCGCCGTGGTGGATTTTAAAACGGCGGCGGGCCGCGAGACGCTGCGCGCGCTGCTGCAGCAGGCGGACGTGCTGGTGCACGGCTATCGCGCCGATGCGCTGGAACAGCTGGGATTCGACGCTGAGGCGCGCGCCCGGCTGGCGCCCGGCCTGGTGGACGTGAGCCTGAACGCCTGGGGCTGGCACGGCCCGTGGCGCAACCGCCGCGGCTTCGACAGTCTGGTGCAGATGGCGTGCGGCATCGCCGAGAGCGGTATGCGCTGGTCGCAAAGCGAGAAGCCAACGCCGCTGCCGGTACAGGCGCTCGATCACGCCACCGGTTATCTGATGGCCGCCGCGGCGCTGGAGGGACTGCGCCAGCGCCACACGACCGGCCACGGCGTGGAGGCGCGGCTGTCGCTGGCGCGTACCGCCCTGCTGTTGCAGCAGCATCCCAGCCGGGGCGCGGCTCTGTCAGCGGGAATTCAAGCGCATGCGCACGATACGCTGCCGACGGTGGAGCTGACGCCCTGGGGCATCGGAGAACGGCTGCGCGCCGCTGCGCGGCTGCCCGGCACGCCGCAACTCTGCGCCACGCCAGGCTACGAGGCTGGCACGCACCCGGCGTGCTGGTAAAGGAGCGGGCGGGGTCAGGCTTCGCCGCCCTCTTCGCCGCCCTCTTCGTCGGCCTCGTTCAGCTCATCCCACATCGCCTGGATAGCCTCACGGCTGAGCATCGCCAGCGTGCGGTAGAAGGCGGTGGTGGCGTGCGCCTCGACCTTGCCAAGAAAGGCGCCGCACCAGGGGAGCAGATAGCTGTCGAACAGGGCGCACTGCGCCGCGCTCTCATCTTCCGCCGACTGATCTTCCAGCCAGGAGGCCGCCAGCATCAGCACGCCGAAGTGGTCGGCGGGCGCGTCGCTGAGCGGCATGCCGCGCGAGGCGAGAAAGGCGCGCACCTCCGGCTCCGGCTTGCCTTCCGGCCACTGTGAGGCGTAAGGCGGCACCTTACAGTCGGGGCCGACGAACAGCGCGTTGTAATCCGCTGCCAGCGCCTGCGGATCGCTGTTCTGCTGCAGGCGCTGCAGCAGCTCCTCCTGCTCAAGCGGCCACTGCGCGCCAAGTTTGCCCTCGCGCAGCAGCGTAAACAGCGGAACCAGCAGCGGATCCTGCGGCTGACGGTTAAACAGGGAGCCGATCACGCGGCAGAGGATGGAAAACTCGTTCATGCACTATTCCAGAGGCAAAAGGGTTAGAAATCCGCCAGTTCGGCAATCTGCTTGCCGGTACGCTGCTCCAGAAAATCGAGCAGGCGGCGCGGCGTGACATTTAACACGCGATCCTCGGGAAAATCCACTGCGCGCGTGATGCGCAGGCAGTGCTCGAAGTCGCCCAGCGTAAACGCGGTGTGGGAGTCGGAGCCGAAGGCCAGTTTGCCGCCCGCGTCGCGCACCGCTTCGGCGATGGCGCGGCAGTTCGGCTCGCTGCCGGGACGTGAGGTGGTAAAGAGGCAATTATTGATACATCCCGTTCCAGGCGCACGCGGAAATACCATTAAATAAACCGTCTTATCTCTGATTTCTTATGCACAAGACTAAGGCACAGAGCAATCATCATCCTTACTTCCTGATATTTCCTGTTGAACAATTTAAGTCTGCCTGGCCGATCAGACAATGGGCAGGGATATGTTCATTTATTTTGCAATTTTGGTAGAAAGCACTTTTGAAATCGTCTCATCGGGGAGTAAGAAAGCCTGCTGATTGGTATCTTGTATCTTCAGTTTACTGAATATTACCGAAAAATAATCTGGACTCACAATAACTCTTATTAATTGTGTGGTTATTATTTATAAAATAAACTAAATTGGCTTTTTCAAGAACTTACCTGTCTATCAGCAAAGGATTATGCAAATGGATATCTGTTTTCCTGCCAAAAAAGCAAACGACGACCATTACTCCACAGTCGATGAAATTATGGCCCGTATACTTCAGGAGCCTCATGGTTCCTGGCTTGCCGGGACAAATGCCATGTGGCATGGCGGACTTCATATTACAGATGTAAGTGCGCCCGAATCGGTACTCACTCGCGAAACAGCAGATACCGCCGTCCCGCTTCAGTTTATGGCAGGAGGCGAGGTGGTGGCCTGGCGACTGAATCAGGACTATCTCTCCAGCGATTACATGGGGAATGCGTTGCAGTATTCCAGCACTTTTGTACTGGTTAAATCCACCTGCACGCCGGATACTGAAAAACCGGAAAATGCCCTGGATTTTTACGCGCTCTACATGGGGCTTGCCCCGCTGTCTGCCTTTCCTGTGCATCAGATATATCAGGTCACGAAGCGGGGAAATAAACTGCGGAAACGCCAACAAATCGGGCAGGAAAAAACGGGAGAGCACTCTCTCGAGCCATCCGTAGGGCATCTTAAGACAGGTGATCGCGTGGTGGTGCTGCGGGAAAACACGTTTGAACTGGACGGCGTGCACCAGCGGTTCGGGCTTGCCCGGAAGCTGAACAGTAAGTCAGAGATGAACGGCGCGGCATTCTGGGTATCGCTTAATCCAGCGTTTATGCGCCCGGATGGCCAGCAACGGTCGCACTTGCCCGCGTGGATGCAACAGGCTATCGCGGAGGGAGCTTATGATAAAGCGATCACGCTCACCACTAAATACACTGTTGCCGCCGGGGATGCTGTGGGATATCTGGCGGAGGACATTGCGCCGAATGGGATGCAGGGGGTGGAAAAAAGCAACTTTGTACATATCGAACTCCTGAGCACCGACAGCCGTATGCGGGATTTTCTTAACAACACCGCCCGAGTAAAACGTGGTCAGACATATATGCATATCCAACCGGGGAGCTACCTGTACCAACGCAGCGGCGACACGTTTATCCGTACAGCCGTACAGGTAAAAAAAGATATTCACAAAATCATGCCGCAGGAAAAATGCCATTCGTTCAACGACAACAGCGGGAAACGCTGGTTTGAGATCGAGGAAGGTGCCTGGCTGAGTGAGGCGGATGTTGATGTAGACATTGCTCAGTACGATCTGATAAAGCTCGGTTTCTCGGCTTTTGAAGAACCACCTACGGCTGACATGACACAATCCCTGCGTGAGGGCTGGATAAAATCAGCATTTACGCACCTTGCGGAGTGGGTGAGGCCTGAACGCAGCATTCAGGAAAAACAGGTTTCCACCTGGTATAAGGCTATCCTCCGAAAAATGGACGGTGACAACAGTGACGACCTGTCCGGGGCGGAGCTGTATCACGCGGTCCACTTTCCGGAGATGGATGTAAGGGATATCGCGGCGCGGATGGTAGTGAAACATGACAGTGAATGGTTTGGCGGCAGTCAGCATCATCGCTGGAAAACCTTTCTGCAACGCATCGATCGCCTGTATGTGGAGTATGTGCGCCAGTGGTTTGACAATATGGAATGGATGAAACAAGTAGCAGCGTTTAGCAGTGGTGAGCCTGTCTGGCATATGCACCCGGTTGTGTTTTTGGACGCGATAAAGTTTTCTGCACTGTCTCTCGCAGAAGCAAGGGTAAGAGCATTCATGCGTATGCTTCGAGTTAGAGAAGGAACTGTTGGTGAATCTGGCTATGAAACTTTGTTCGGTGGACAGTCGTTCATTAGTGATTACCATAAAAACTTTAGCAATCACCCGCAAATTTCTATTACCAGGGGCAATCTAACCTCATCAGCAGCAGGAGCATACCAGGTAATGGGATATACCTGGAGTGATCCCACAATGGTTTCTCGTCGGGCCGATAGGGACATTACTGATTTTACACCTAAATCCCAGGATGAATTTTGTGTTTTGATTTTTAAATATAAAAGAAAACACGCTTTAGACAAAATCATGTCTGGTGATATAGAAGGGGCGTTAGATATACTGAGCTACGAGTGGGCGAGCCTTCCTCCGGGTAGATATGGACAGCCTGCAAAATCAGAACAAGAAGCACTTTCATTGTACAACCATTACCTTGAGGAAGAATTAGCAGGACGGTCAGACCTTCATCTTGATATTGGATTTATTTCAACCATTGCGGAGTCTATACAATGAAACGCTGGACAATTTTTCTATTATTCATTTCTATGGCAACACATGCCAGCCCAGGCTTGGGTTTGTGGGGTACCACGTGTGACGGAAAAGGCTTCTCTATAGAGATTAACAATAAGCCTAATACACTTATTATTAATGACAATCAAATAGTTATTAATTTTCACTTAAAAGAAGTCGATAATAATAATTTTAATATTTTTTATGATGGTGTTGCAGACCTCGGTAGAGGAGGTATGAATCTCGACTGGAGAAATATAAGCCTCATAAAACCAGTCGCAGAACTCAGTATTATCAATCAACATGGCAAGTTGCACTGGAAAGGCTTTTACGATGATAAGAAAATGAAATATTTTTGGACCAACGATCCCGATTTTGTGCAGTCTTATGCTGAAGATGGCGTTATTAATTTACATAAATGTGAAAAATAATTTTCACCTGGCCTTAGCCTTACAACTGCAACATTTCTCAGGACTACCGATAAAAAACTGGCACGTCAGATATTTTTATATCTCAGTGGAGCTTTTCTTTTTTTGGATAGGGATACCCTATGGTATCCCCTCTTCTACTTTCCAAATTTATGTCATTGGCTTTGAATCTCACCTTTACCAGTCATAATACCAGCAAGGCATCACTCTTCCTTAAACGCCTTCCTGCACCGCTTATCAGGCTTGCCCTGGGGTACTCAGACAATCACAGCAGCACTGACCACTCCTTTATTCCCATCGCCCTTTTGCCTGATCTTGCCTCTCTGCCAAACGTAACGCCCTTGCAGTAAGGGTCAGAAATCCGCCAGTTCGGCAATCTGCTTGCCGGTACGCTGCTCCAGAAAATCGAGCAGGCGGCGCGGCGTGACATTTAACACGCGATCCTCGGGAAAATCCACTGCGCGCGTGATGCGCAGGCAGTGCTCGAAGTCGCCCAGCGTAAACGCGGTGTGGGAGTCGGAGCCGAAGGCCAGTTTGCCGCCCGCGTCGCGCACCGCTTCGGCGATGGCGCGGCAGTTCGGCTCGCTGCCGGGACGTGAGGTGGTAAAGGAGGAGTTATTGATCTCCAGCGCCACGTTGTAGTGCGCGGCCGCTTCGGCGACGGCGCGGATATCGACCGGGAACTTCGGGTTGCCCGGATGGCTGATAATATGCGCCACGCCGTTCGCCATGGTGGCGATCATCGCATCGGTGTGATGGCTCTTGTCGCGCGGCGCGTAAACCGGCTCATGAAAACCGGCGATAATCAGATCCAGCGAGCCGAGCATCGGGCCGGAGCAGTCGATTTCGCCCTGCTGATTTTTAATATTGGCTTCGATACCGCGCAAAATGCCGACGCCGTCGATGACGCGCGGCCAGATTTTCATATTGACGAAGTGCCAGTAGTGCGGCGCGTCGGCCATGTCGGGGCCGTGGTCGGTAATGGCGAACAGCCTGATGCCGTTATTTTTCGCCTGCGCGACGTAGTCGTGCAGCGTGCTGTAGGCGTGGGTGCTGGCGACGGTATGCATATGCAAATCAACGGGGTACATTATTTTCTCCTCTCTGCCGTCCGCTCGAACGGCCAGTCAGTTAACCGGAATTCAATAGCCGCGCTGGCGATCGACGCAGCCTGAGGGCCGTTCGCCCGCCTCGATGGCGCGGATGGCGCGGGTAATGGTGTCCATCGCCTCATCTGCCAGGGTCAATGCCGCAATATGCGGGGTGATGGTGACGCGCGGATGACGCCACAGCGGATGCTCCTGCGGCAGCGGCTCCTGCTGAAACACATCGAGCGCGGCAGCGCGCAGCTGCCCGCTCTCCAGCGCCGCCAGCAGATCCGCCTCCACCACCTGCGCGCCGCGCGCCATATTGAGGAAGCAGGCGTGCTGAGGCAGCTGGCTCAGGGTGCGCGCGTCAAACAGGTTGAGGGTTTCCGGCGTGGTGGGCAGGAGATTGATCGCTACCTGCGCGCCGCGCAGAAAGTCGTCAAGGCTTTCGCGTCCGGCAAAGCTCTCGACGCCCGGGATGCGCTTCGGCGTTCGGCTCCAGACGCGCAGCGGGAAGCCCCAGGGCCGCAGCGCCTCAATAACGCTCTGCCCCAGCACGCCTGCGCCGAGCACGCCGACGCTGAACCTCTCGCGCGTCGTCGGCGGCAGAGGGTGCCACTGCGCCTGCTGCTGCTGTCTGGCGTAGTCGTCGAAGCGGCGGAACCAGCCCAGCACGCAGCAGAGCGCATACTCCTGCATCTGCCGCGCCATACCGCTATCCTCCAGGCGAACCAGCGGCACCGACGGCGGCAGCATATCGGGATAGCGCGCCAGCCGGGTGAGCATATCGTCAACCCCGGCGCCCATCACGAATACGCCCCGCAGTCCGGCGCGATGCGCCAGCATCTCGCGCGGCGGCTGCCACAGAATAGCGTAATCGGCGGGTGCCTCGTCACCGGGCTGCCAGCGCCGCACCTGCGCCTGCGGCAGACGCCGCCGCAGACCCGACAGCCAGATTTCGCCGTCCTGCGTCGGGTGATACCAGATAATATCCATCTCAATCCTCGTTTTTTGCCCTCAGCCTCCGGCAAAAGCGCCGCCAGGGCAAGCAAAAACCACCTCTTCGCCCTCACGCTTACGCCTGGTCTGCTTCACATTTCCGCAGCGTCGCCGCGCCACGTTGTCAGATTGCGACTAAAGTTGTTTGAGTGGTCAATGCGTTACGCGCGGCCGCCTTTCGGACAAGGAGAAAAACCGATGAAGAAAACTGTCGTAACCGCGCCTGTCGGGCGTCATGGAGTCGCGCCAGTGCTGCTGACGCTGCTGCTGGGTCTGCCTGCGCTGACGGCGCACGCAGAGGATAACTCACGCATGCTCAGCAGCCAGCCGCAGCCGCCGGACGTTCGGCTGGGTCCGTTGTTCAACGCGGTGCAGCAGGCGCAGTTCTATCCCGACCAGAAAACCTTTGCTGACGCGGTGCCGAAGTTCGATCCCGCGTCGATTCTGGCAGACTGGCAGATGCAAAAAAATCAGCGCAACTTCGATCTGAAGCGCTTTGTCGACAGCAACTTTACCCTGCCCGCCGCGGGCGAAAAATATGTGCCGCCCGCCGGTCAGAGCCTGCGCGCACATATTGACGGCCTGTGGCCAGTGCTGACGCGCACCGCCAAAAGCGCCGGGCGCTACGATTCGCTGCTGCCGCTGCCGAAACCCTATGTGGTGCCGGGCGGCCGCTTCCGCGAGGTTTACTACTGGGACAGCTATTTCACCATGCTCGGCCTGGCTGAAAGCGGCCACTGGGATCGCGTACAGGATATGGTGGATAACTTCGCCTGGGAGCTGGATACCTACGGTCATATTCCCAACGGTAACCGCAGCTACTACCTCAGCCGCTCGCAGCCGCCGTTCTTTAGCCTGATGGTCGATCTGCTGGCAACGCACGCAGGCGACGCGGCCTACACCAAATACCTGCCGCAGCTGCAGAAAGAGTATGACTACTGGATGGCGGACAGCGATAGCGTCGCCGCTGGTCAGGCGAGCAAGCGCGTGATGAAGCTGGCGGACGGCACCGTGCTTAACCGCTACTGGGACGCCCGCGACGCGCCGCGCACCGAATCCTGGCTGGATGACGTCAAAACCGCGAAGAACGCGCCGCAGCGCGACAAAGGCGAACTCTATCGCGATCTGCGTGCCGGCGCCGCGTCCGGCTGGGATTTTAGCTCGCGCTGGTTCAGCGACGCGCATAATCTCGCCTCAATCCGCACCACTCAGCTGGCACCGGTGGACCTCAACAGCCTGATGTTCCATCTGGAACAGACGCTGGCCAAAGCGTATCGCCTCGATAAGCAGCAGGATAAGGCGAAGCAGTTCGCCGATCGGGCGGAGAAGCGCCAGGCGGCGGTCAACCGCTACCTGTGGGATGAGAAGCAGGGCTGGTACGCCGACTACGACAGCAAAACGCGCCAGGCCAGCCCGCAGCTGACCGCCGCAGCGCTCTTCCCGCTCTATATGCAGCTGGCCAGCGACAAGCAGGCTGACCGCACCGCCTCGGCGGTAGAGAAACAGCTGCTGAAAGCGGGCGGTCTGCTCACCACCACGGTGAACAATGGCCAGCAGTGGGATGCCCCTAACGGCTGGGCGCCGCTGCAGTGGGTGGCGGTAGAAGGTCTGGAGCACTACAACAAGCCGCAGCTGGCGCAGCAGGTCGGCATGCGCTTCCTGCAGAACGTTCAGACCACTTACGACAAAGAGCATAAGCTGGTTGAGAAATATGTGGTTGATGGGCCGAATCTCGGCGGTGGCGGCGGCGGCGAATATCCGCTGCAGGACGGCTTCGGCTGGACCAACGGCGTGACGCTGATGCTGCTCGATAAATACTGTCCGAAAGAGAAAACCTGCAACAGCGCGCAGGATATTCCTCAGGCCGCGGCAACAGCGAAGTAACCTCCCCCCAGACGAAGGGCTGCTCTCGGCCCTTCGTTCTCTTTTTTACCTGTTCCTGTACAACAAACCTTGAAACACTTTTCACATATCGATAATAATTCTCACTCTGATTCTGAGACGCTTTATCAACATGTGCCGCCTGCTGAGGGCGGACCGAACAAGGACAGGACATGACGCTGCCGTTTCCCACTCACCGCTGTGCGCTGCTCTGCGCGCTGGCGATTGCTCTGCCCGCCGCCAGCCTGGCGGCCGACACGCTGACGGTGACCGCCTCGCCACAGGAGCGCGCCGACGGCCCGACGCAGGGCTATCTCGCCACCACCAGCGCAGGCGCCACCAAAAGCGATCGCCCGCTGGTCACCACGCCGCAGTCGGTCTCGGTGATTACTCGCCAGCAGATCGACGATCAGGGCGCAATCGATCTCAACCAGGTGCTGAACTATACGCCAGGGGTGTTCTCCAACTTTGGCGGCGCGGCGACCCGCTACGACACCGTTTCGCTGCGCGGCTTCCACGGCGGCGACGTGGATAATTCCTTCCTCGACGGCCTGCGCCTGATGAGCGATGGCGGCAGCTATAACGTGTTGCAGGTCGATCCCTGGTTTCTGGAGCGCGTCGACGTGATCAAAGGCCCCTCCTCTGCGCTGTACGGCCAGACGGTGCCGGGCGGGCTGGTGAACCAGACGACGCGCCGCCCGCAGTTCAGCGAGGCGGGCCACTTCCGGCTGACGGCGGGCAGCCAGGATACGCGCGGCGCGGCCTTCGACTACACCAACGCCATTAACAACGAGTGGGCGTTTCGCCTGACCGGCATGACGCGCAACAGCGATACCCAGTATGACCACACGCGCGAGGAGAAGTACGCGCTGATGCCGCAGCTGCTGTGGCAGCCTACGGAAGATACGCAGCTGCTGCTGCGCGCCTATCTGCAAAAAGATCCGTCAGGCGGCTACCACGGCTCGGTGCCGGGAGACGGCGCGCTTAGCGCCCACAACGGCGCGAAACTCAGCACCGGTTTTTACGATGGCGATCCCTCCCTTGACCAGTTCAAGCGGCGCGAGCAGATCTACAGCTACGATTTCCAGCACCGCTTTAGCGACGTCTGGTCGTTTTCCTCGACCGGCAGCTACAGCCACTCAAACGTCGATCTCGACCAGGTTTATCAGGTCGGCTGGCAGGCGCCCAACAGCACTATCCTGAATCGCTACTACTCCGGCGAACGCTCGTCGCTTTCCGCGTGGGCGACGGATAACCGCGTCACGGCGGAGTTCGACACCGGCGAGCTGGCGCACCGCCTGTCGCTCGGCGCCGAATATCATCGCTATAAAAATGATTTAAGCGACGCGGGCGGCGCAGCCAGCGCGCTCAACGCCGATACCGGCGCGGCGCTCGGGCCGATGCCGGACTATAGCTGGACGCGCAAGACGCGCCGCTACTACCAGACCGGCCTCTACCTGCAGGATGAAATGAGCTGGGATCGCTGGCATCTCGATCTCTCCGGCCGCTACGACCGCATCGTCGCCGACAACAGCGGCACGGCGCGCCGGCAGGACGATCACGTCAGCGGGCGTGCGGCGCTGCTCTACGCCTTCGACAACGGCGTCTCGCCTTACGTGAGCTACAGCCAGGCGATCACGCCGACCGCGCTAACCGGCACCGACGGCAACCTGCTGAAGCCGACCACCTCGGAACAGTATGAGACGGGCGTAAAATATCAGCCGGCAGGCACGCGCGATCTCTATACCCTGGCGCTCTACGATCTGACGCAGAAGGATGTCGCCACGCGCAATATCGTCGACTCCACCTATACGCCGACCGGCAAAGTGCATTCGCAAGGCATCGAACTGGAGGCGCGCAATCAGCTGACGCCGCGCCTGAGCACGGTGGCGGGCTATACGCTTAACCACCTGCGCTATAAAGAGACGGTAGACGGCAATGATGGCCACACGCCTTACGTCACGCCGAACAGCATGGCATCGTTCTGGGGCCACTATCAGTTTGACGGCGGCATCAGCGCGGGCGCGGGCGTGCGCTATATCGGCAAACAGTGGGCGGACAATGAGAACAGCCGACGCGTGCCGTCGGTGACGCTGTTCGACGCCTCGGTGCGCGCCGATCTCGGCGTCTGGAACAGCGCGCTGCGCGGCGCGTGGCTCCAGGTCAACGCGAATAACCTGACCGATCGTCACTATGTGGCGGCCTGTTACGGCACGGGCTACTGCTACTGGGGCGCGGAGCGTTCGCTGCTGGTGTCGGTGGGATACGATTTCTAGCGGGGAGAGTAAAACGGGACGACCATGTCGTCCCGTTGCAGTTCTTAGGCTATGCGTACTAGCTACGGACTTTACGGTAGATAAACAGCACGACCAGGGCGCCGATGACCGCCACCACAAAGCTGCCGAAGTTAAAGCCGTCTACTCGGCCGAAGCCAAACAGGGTACTGATCCAGCCGCCGACTACCGCACCGATGATACCCAGAATAACGGTTACGATAAAACCGCCGCCATCTTTACCAGGCATGATCCATTTAGCGAGAATACCGGCGATTAAACCAAAGATGATCCATGAAATGATACCCATCTACGACTCCTTGCTTATTGTTTAGGTTGTGACCGCCTGATTAATCAGGAGAATTACAGGGCTAAGTATAGACAGGAAATCATGTAATGCAGGCTAAACCGCGACAAAAATTGACTTAAAACGTAAAGCTTTTATCCCCACCGCCGATAACGGAGAGAGAATAAAGCATTAGATAACAGTTAATTTACCCTGTTTTGGAGCCAGTAAGTGAAAGACGCCGACAAAGAACAGTATCTCAAACGTGGCACGCTGGCGGTTCTCGGCGTGATAAAGGATTTGCTACGGTTTCAGACGCCTTTAATGGTCACTTTTTCGCGCGGACAGTTTATCAGCCGTATGCTGGATGCCGACGAGGATCGCATCGTTTTCGACCTCGGCAGCAATAATCTCGACAACGAGTATGTGCTTTCCTGTGATGATGTGAACATCTTCGCTGAAACCTACGGCGCCAAGGTCGAGTTCAGCCTCGCGTCGCTGGAGAGAACCACCTTCGAGGGGCTGCCCGCCTTTAGCGCGCCGCTGCCCGACCTGCTGTGGCAGATCCAGCGCCGTGAGTTTTTCCGTATCTCTGCGCCGCTCGATCCGATCTTTTACTGTCACAGCGAGTGGCCTGACGGCCAGAAGGTGCGTTTTCGCCTGCAGGATTTGTCGCTGGGCGGCATCGGCGTGCTGGTGGACGAGGCGCTGCCGGAGGGGCTGAGCAGCGGCGACAAGTTTAACAAGCTGCGCGTCGAGCTGGGCGAATATGGCCAGTTTGAGGTCGGCGCGCAGCTGCTGCATATCGGCGAGCGCAGCGTGGTGACCAGTAAAAACGAAACGCGCGTGACCCCACGTCTCAGCTTTCGTTTTACCGCCATCGAGCCGCTGCAGGAGCGTCAGCTGCAGCAGGTTATTTTCGCCCTTGAGCGCCTTGCGCGCGACAAAGCGAATCGATTTCAGTAATTATTCAATGATTTGCGCTACCTCCTGACGCATCCAGGCTATGCTTCTCCTTGCTCTCTTTTTTAAACCGGCTCCCAGCAAGGAGAAACTCCCCAATGGAAAACTGGCTCTCATCTGGCTATTTTCAACGTCTTTTTCTGAATCAAACTTTCTGGATCAATAGCGCTATCGTGGTCGCGGGCACGCTGGTGATCTACTGGCTGCTGCGCAGCGCCATCCGCTTTATCTCTGGCCGCATCGCGCGCTACAGCGAGCAGCGCCACGTGCGCTTCACCTCGATTCTGGTGGAGATCCTGCGCAGCACCAGCCAGCTGCTGCTGCTGATTTTTTCGCTGCTGATCGCCCTGCGTTTCGTCGACGTGCCCGCCAGCTGGGACGGCTTTATTTCTCACGGCTGGTTCCTCGCGTTCGCGGTGCAGTTAGCCATGTGGATCGACTGCGGCATCCGGCTGTGGCTGCATAATCTGCTGCGCGATCCGGTGCACGTGCGCAATCCGGTGACCACGGTGATCCTCGGCATTTTGCTGCGCGTGGTGGTGTGGGTGATGATGCTGCTCGCCATTCTGTCGAATATGGGCATCAATATCACCGCGCTGGTGGCGAGTCTCGGCGTGGGCGGTATCGCCATCGCGCTGGCGATTCAGACGGTGCTGAGCGACGTTTTCGCCTCGCTGGCGATCGGCTTCGACAAGCCTTTCGAGCACGGCGATTTTATTGTGTTTGGCGATATCGCCGGATCTATCGAGCATATTGGCCTGAAGACCACGCGCCTGCGCAGCCTGAGCGGCGAGCAGATCGTCTGCTCCAATACCATTCTGCTGCAGCAGACCATCCACAACTACAAGCGCATGCAGCAGCGGCGCATCGTGTTTCGCTTCGGCCTGAGCTACGGCACGCCTTCGGCGCAGGTGCGCGAAGTGAGCGATCTGGTGAAGTCGATTATTCAGGGCATCGAGCTGACCCGCTTCGACCGCGCACATTTTTTCGCGTTTGAGGATTCGAAGCTGACCTTTGAGGTGGTCTACTTTGTGCTCGACGCCGACTACAACAAATACATGGATATCCAGCAGGAGATTAACCTGCAGCTGATGGCGGCGCTGGAGCAGCGCGATGTGCGCTTCGCCTTTCCAATCCGGCAGGTGGAGTTCAGCGGCGGCCGTATTCCGCCGGTGGAGATGCTGCGCGCGGATAACGACGAGGAAGAGGCGCGGCGGGCCTGATTTCTCAAAACCGCACCGCTGCTTCAGGGGAAAGGACGTTTCGGCCGAAGAGCAAAGCGTCGCGGGCCAGGGATGGCCCGCGCCGAGGCGCAGGGATGCTTTATGCCGTCTTTGCGATCGGCCGAAACGTCCTTGACCCCGCACTGCCCCTGTAGCAGAACCACTCTTTTAAACGCCCTGTCTAACATTCATACCGGCTGAAACCGGCAGCGCGCCACCGCCTCTACCCAGCCCTGATAGCTCTCCTGCATCGCCTGCGCCTGCTCGCGGCGCGGCTCGACGCGCGTGCCGCCCTGCAGCGCCTGCATCTCACTGCCCTGCTGCCACCAGCCCAGCACCTTGCCGGCCAGCAGCGCCGCGCCGAGCGCGGAGACCTCCGCCGTGGGCGCGCGCAGCAGCGGGCGCTGTAAGAGGTCCGCCTGCAGCTGCATCAGCCAGTCGTTGGCGGTGGCGCTGCCGTCCACGCAGAGCGCCGAGAGCCGCTGGCCGCTCGCCTGCTCCATGGCGAAAAAGACGTCTGCGATCTGAAACACGATCGACTCCAGCGCCACGCGCGCCAGCACCGCAGGCGTGGCGGCGTCGGTCAGGCCGCACACCATGCCGCGCGCCTGCAGATCCCACCAGGGGGCGCCCAGCCCGGAAAGCGCCGGCACAAAATAGACGCCCTGATTGCTGTCGGCGGTGCGTGCCAGCGCGGTCAGCTCGCGCGGATCCTGAATGCCGAGCATCCTGCCCAGCCAGGCCGCGCCGGAGCCGGTATGGGTGATATTGCCTTCGAAGGCGAAGCGCAGCGCGCCGTCGTGCCAGGCAACGGTGGTGCTCAGGCCGTTATCGGTCAGCAGCGGCGTCGCCATCGACATCATCAGCGACGAGCCGGTGCCGTAGGTCGCCTTCACCACCTCTTCGTCGCCGCGCCGCTGCGCCTGCAGCGCCGCATGGGAATCGCCGATGCGCGCCAGAATCGGCGTGCCCGGCGCCAGGCCGGGAATATCGCTAATCGCCACCGCGCCCTGTGCGCTGGCCGACGGCACGATAGTCGGCAGCGCGGCGCGCGGCAGCTGAAACAGACCCAGCAGCTCATCGTCCCAGCCGCCGCTGTGCAGACTATAGAGCTGGGTGCGCGCGGCGTTGGCGTGATCGGTCACAAACACCTCGCCCGCGCTGAGCTGCCAGGCAAGCCAGCTGTCGACCGTGCCGATGCAGAGTTCGCCCGCCGCCGCACGCGCCGCGCCGTCCGGGATCGCCGCCAGCATGCCGGTGAGCTTCGCCGCCGGGAACATCGGATCCACCGCCAGCCCGGTCAGCCCGGTGATGCGCGAGGCGTTGCCCGCGGCGCGCAGATCGCGGCAAAAGGCTTCCGAGCGACGATCCTGCCAGCTCACCAGCGGCGTGAGCGGCTTGCCGTCGCGCCGCTGCCAGATCAGCACCGACTCGCGCTGATTGCTGATTGCCACCGCCGCCACCGGCGCGCCATTGCACTGCGCCAGGCAGTCGGCTACCGCCTGCTTCACCGCCTGCCAGATAGCGAGCGCGTCCTGCTCCGCCAGCCCCGGCTGCGGATGCGACAGCGTCAGCGGCTGACTGCCGCGCGCCACCACGCGGCCCTGGCGACTGACGGCGATCGCCTTGGCATTGGTGGTGCCTTCGTCAATCGCCAGAATAAGGGCGTCTTCCATGTTCAGGCTCCCGCGCAAATGCGCACTGCGCTGTTGACGACGCTCGCGGCGTCGATGCCGTGATACGCGCGCGTGGAGGCGCGATCGCCCGCGATGGCGTACTCGCCGTCCGGGATGCCGAGGCGCAGCAGCGGAATGGCGCAGCCCCCTTCCGCCAGCACCTCGGCCACCAGACTGCCGACACCGCCGTTAACGTTGTGCTCTTCCACGCTGATAACGGCTGGATAGTGATTTAGCAGGTTGCGCAGCTGTTGGGTATCGCAGGGTCTGATGGATGGAACGCTGATCACACCCGCCGAGATCCCTTTCTCCGCCAGCTGCTCCGCCGCGTGAACGATCTCATGCACCGTCGAGCCCATCGCCACCAGCGCGATATCCCTGCCTTCGCGCAGCTGGTCGATTTTACCCGGCTCGAAGCGGTAGTCGTCGCTGTGCAGCTGCGGCAGATCTTTGCCGTCGAGGCGGATATAGACCGGGCCGACGTGCTCAAGCGCATAGTCGATAATCTGGCGGCACTCCAGCGGGCAGGCGGGCGCGTAAATTTCGATGTTGCCGAAGCCGCGCATCACCGCGATATCGTCGATGCTGTGGTGGGTGCTGGCGAGCGGGCCGTAGCTGGCGCCGGCGTTCAGGCCGAAGAGCTTCACGTTGGTGTTGTTGTAGCAGACGTCGACCTTGACCTGCTCGTTGGCGCGCGACACCAGGAACGGCGCGGCGTTGCAGGTTACGGCGATCTTGCCGCCCAGCGCCAGCCCGGCGGCGGTGCCGACCAGCGTCTGCTCGGCGATGCCAACGTTTACTAGGCGGTCGGGAAAAGCCTTAATGAAAGGGGCGATTTTCGCGGTTGAGGTGGAGTCCGCCACCACCGGCACCAGATCCACGCCGCGATTCACCGCGTCGATAAAGGCGGTCACCATTACGCTGGCTAAGTGTTGTGCATTACTCATCTTTCAGTTCCTCCAGGGCCAGTTCGATCTCTTCGCCTTTCGGCACGCGGTGATGCCACTCCGCTTTACTCTGAATAAAAGAGACGCCATAGCCTTTTTCGGTATGCGCCACGACGACCTGCGGCTTGCCGTTCTGCGGCAGGCTTTCAAGGGTGTCGACCACCTGCGCCATATCGTTGCCGTTGCACTCCGTCACCTCCAGGCCGAAGGCGCGCCACTTTTCCGGCAGCGGGTCGGTGTTCATGATGTCGCGCGTCGCGCCCGCCAGCTGCAGCTTATTCTTGTCGTTGATAATGATCAGGTTGTCGAGGCCGTAGTGCGCCGCGACCAGCGCCGCCTCCCAGTTGCTGCCCTCCGCCAGCTCGCCGTCGCCGGTCACCACAAAGATGCGCCGCTTGCTGCCATCTTTTTTCGCCGCCAGCGCCAGCCCCACCGCGACCGGCAGGCCGTGGCCGAGCGCGCCGGTATTCAGCTCCACGCCTGGGGTTTTCTGCCGCACCGGATGGCCCGGCAGAGGCGAATCCGCATGCTGGTAGCTGGGCAGCCAGTCGACCGGAAAATAGCCCGCCTCCGCCAGCACGCAGTAGTAACCGCCGACCGCATGGCCTTTGGACTGGATATAGATGTCGCGCTGCGGATCCTCGGTGCGGTCCGGCGCGCAGTCGAGAATGCGGAAGTAGAGCGCGGTTAAAATATCCGCCTGGGACAGATCTGCGCCGGTATGGCCGCCGGCCGGGCTGCCTGCATTAAGCTGGATAATGCGGCGGCGCACGGCGCGCGCCTTACGCTGCAGTTCGTCGACCGGAAGTTTGAAAGGGTTCATACATCACCTCTGAATTAAAAATCACACTCGAATATATATTCGAAAGGGGTAAAAAAAAGGGGGTGCAGCAAAACCACCCGCCTGCACCGCCACCGATTAACTTTTTGCCTCTGCGCCCTCCTCGATCAGCGCCTTCTGCGCCACCACCGCCGCCTTCTGCTGCATGCGGTTTTGCATCTGGTCGATGATGACGGCGATGATAATCACGATGCCCTTGATCACCATCTGCCAGAATTCGCTGACCCCCATCATGATCAGGCCGTCGGCGAGAAAGCCGATAACAAAGGCCCCGACCAGGGTACCGAGAATGGTGCCGCGTCCGCCTGCCAGCGACGTGCCGCCCAGCACCACCGCCGCAATGGCGTTCATCTCGAACGAGGTGCCGTTGGCCGGATGACTGGCGACCAGCTGCGACGACACCACGATGCCCGCTATCGCCGCGCAGAAGCCGGAGAGCGTGTAGACCCAGATTTTCACCTGCTTCACTTTGACGCCGGAGAGCTCCGCGGCGCGCTCGTTGTCGCCGATGGCGTAGACCTGGCGGCCGAACGGCAGGCGACGGGCGATATAGGCGATCGCCAGCGCCAGCACGATCATCATCCAGATGGCGTACGGCAGGCCGAGCAGCGACCCGGCGCCGATGCGGTCAAAGCCGGTGTTGCCGAGCAGCGGATTGCCCTGCAAGCCGGGGAAGGTTTCGCCGCCCGAGGTGAGCATCGCCGCGCCGCGCAGGATATACATGGTGCCGAGCGTGCAGATAAAGGGGGCGACGTTGTAGCGGGTGATGATCCAGCCGTTGGCCGCGCCAATCACGCCGCCCACCAGCAGCACCAGCGGCACAATCACCCAGACGCTGGGAAAGATGGCGATGCCGAACATCGGCAGCACGATCCCTTTGGTGATCAGCCAGCCGGCGATCATGCCGCACAGCCCCAGCGTCGCGCCGATCGAGAGGTCGATGCCGGCGGTGATAATCACGAAGGTAATGCCCAGCGCCAGAAAGGCGTTGATGGCGATATGCTTCACCATAATCACCAGGCTGCCGAGCGCGAGAAAGTCCGGCACGGTGATGGCGAAGAAGCCGACAATCAAAAACAGCGCGATAAAGGTGCGCAGCTTCAGCAGCAGCAGGATAATGCTTTCGCGCGAGTTGAACGCCTTCGCCGGTTGCCCTGCCATCGTCATAGCGTTATTGCCTTTCATGCTCAGAACCCCTGTGCGCTTGCTTTTACCAGCGCTGACTCTTCCGCGTCGCCGCGCGGAATATCAGCCGTAAGTTTGCCGCCCGACATCACCAGGATGCGATCGGCCACCGCCATGATCTCTTTCAAATCGGAGGTGGAGAAGAGCACCGCAATGCCCTGCTCCGACAGCTGCACCATCATGCGAAACACTTCCCCCTTGGCGCCGACGTCGATACCGCGGCTTGGTTCGTCCAGCAGCAGCAGGCGCGGGTTGGTCAGCAGCGAGCGGCCAATCACCACCTTCTGCTGATTGCCGCCGCTCAGGGCGCTGATCGCCACCTCCGGCGAGGAGATTTTGATCGCCAGATTACCGACGGTGCGCGTCACCGCTGCGCGCTCCTCCTGCTGCGCAATGGCGAAGCGGTGCGTCAGGCGGCGCCACAGGCTGGCGATGGTGAGGTTGCTCGCCACCGAGGAGCCCGGGAAGATGCCGGCGCGCTTGCGATCTTCCGGCACCAGGCTCATGCCCATACGAATGCGCTCGGCGGGCGGCAGCCGCGTCGGCACCGGCTTGCTGTCGAGCCAGATTTTGCCCAGGTAGTTGCGTTCGCTGCCGAGCAGGCACTCGAAGAGTTCGGTGCGCCCCGCGCCCATCAGCCCATAGATGCCGACGATCTCCCCGGCGCGCACGTTAAAGGTGACGTCGTCCACCAGGGTGTTGCCGTTGGGGCTGACGCAGGTAATGTGCTCCGCCTCCAGCACCGCCGCGCCGAAGGTGCGTCCGTCCGGCAGAAAGTTGCTCATCGGCTCGCTGCCGAGCATTTCGCGCACGATCCAGGGCACATCGATATCGCTGACCTGCGCTTCCGCCTGAAAGCGGCCGTCGCGCAGAATGGTGATCACGTCGCCGATCGCCATCAGCTCTTCGAGGCGATGCGAGATATAGATCAGGGTGACGCCCTGCCGCGTCAGCTCGCGGATGACGCGGAACAGGATCTCCACTTCGGTTTTGCTGAGCGCCGAGGTGGGCTCGTCGAGGATCAGAATATCGGCGTCTTCCGCCAGCGCCTTGGCGATCTCCACCAGCTGCTGCTGCCCGACCTTGAGATTGCCGACCGGCTCTTTCGGCGAAATCGGCTGGTCAAGGCGCGCCATCAGCGCGGCGGCGCGGCGCTCCTGCTCCGCCTCGTTGATGGGGCGGATGCCGCGCTGCAGCTCGCGGCCAAGAAAAATGTTCTCCGCCACCGACAGGTTTTCAAACAGGTTCAGCTCCTGATGCACCATGCCGATACCGAGCTTTGCGGCGGCGCGCGTGCTGCTCAGCACCACCTTCTCACCGTTGAGGAACAGCTCGCCGCTGGTGGGCTGCTGCACCCCGGCGAGGATTTTCATCAGGGTCGATTTGCCCGCGCCGTTTTCGCCGATAATCACGTTGACTTTGCCGCGCCAGACGCGGTAGTCGACGCGGTCCAGCGCCAGCGTGCCGGGAAAGAGCATGGTGATATTGCTGGCCTGCAGGATGATGTCGTCGCTCATGGCGCACCTCCCTGCTTCAGCGCTACCGCCATCACGTCGTTGACCACGCCGTGGCCCATCTCGACCGCCAGCAGCGCCTGCGCCGGTTTGCCGACCCAGCTGGCGTCGACCTTCGGCAGCTGCTGCACCGCGTGGCGGTTAAGCGCGCGCGTCAGCTGCGCATACTGCACCTGATTGGTGAACTCCTCGAAGCGGAAACCCGCCGCATCGCGCAGCGCGTTGCTGCGGATCACCGGCCCGAGGCTCACTTTGACCGGCTTGCCGTTCAGGGTCAGCGTCAGGGTGCGCTCGCGGCTGTTGCTCTCGTCCACCGCCTCGACCATACCGCTGGCGCGCACAAAGACGCTTTCGCTGCCGCCCGCCTTCACCGTCTCGCTTTTGGTCTCCATATCGGCCCAGCTCATGGCGCGCTGCTGCGCGGCGTCGAGCACCCGGCTCTGCCAGCTCGACTCTGCGATCTGCTGCGGCGTCTGGCTGCTGTAGCTCGGTTTCGCATGGGGATCTTTCGGCATGATCGGGTTGCCGCTGGCGTCGAGATCCACCACGGTACAGCCGCTTACTGCGAACGCCAGGGTGATGGCCAGAAGGGCCCCAGTCCGTTTCATGCCGCCTCCGGTCACTTCGCCAGGTTAAAGTTTTTCAGCTTCGACGCGTTGCTGTCGTCAATCAGTACGCAGTCCATCAGCTGCTTCTCTTCTTTCTGTGCTTTGCCGTTTTTCAGGTAGTAGTCCGCCTGCTCGACCGCCATCTGCGCCTGCGCCCAGCCCGGCTGCAGCACCGTCGCCTTGATGTTGCCTTTGTTAAGAATGGAGTCGCGGGTGTAGTCGCTGCCGTCAAAGCCCACCACGATAACGTTGGTTTTGCCCGCCGCCTTCAGCGCCGCCTCCGCGCCCAGCGCCATGGTATCGTTGCCGGAGATTACGCCGACGATGTTGGGGTTCTTCTGCAGGATGGTCTCCATGCGGCTGAACGCCTCGGTCTGACTCCAGTTGGCGCTCTGCTGCGCCACCATCTTCATGTCGGGGTAGTCATCCAGCACGTCGTGATAGCCCTGCGAACGGACGCCTGCGTTGGTGTCGGACTCTTTGCCCAGCAGCTCGACGTAGCTGCCTTTGCCGTTCAGCAGTTTGGCGAACTTCTCTGCGCCGAGCTGCGCGCCCTGATAGTTGTTGGAGACGATCTGCGCCACGGCGATGCCGGTTTTATTGATTTCGCGGTCGATAAGAAAGGTGGGAATGCCGGCATCTTTGGCTTTCTGCACCGGGCCGACGGTGGCGTCCGCCCCGGCGTTATCGAGAATAATCGCTTTGGCTTTGCGCGCGATGGCGGTTTCGATCAGCTGGTTCTGTTTGTTTACGTCATCGTCGTGCGACGCCACCAGCGTGGCGTAGCCGAGCGCCTTAGCCTTTTCCAGCGCGCCGTCCGCTTCCGCCTTAAAGAAGGGGTTATCGTGCGACGGGGTGATGATCGCCAGCAGGCCTTTATCGGCGGCAAGCGCGGCGGTCGAGAGAGCCATCAGTGAAGCCAGTAGGGTAATTTTGACGAGAGGTACGTTCATCAGTTATTCTCCGCTTGAATAAATATTCAATTGCGATTTTATATGCAAGATGACTATGCACCTGCTTCAGGCGGGCGCGCAACCCCGATTGTTTAAAAAGCGAAAAGGATCACAAAATGTCCCGCGTTGTGATTTCTCCCATCCTGGTTAACAATACCAGGCCGACACAGAGAGGAAGGATGAATGGCGAAACAGGATGAGCAACGGCTGATGGTGAAGATTGCCACGCTTTACTACAGCGAAGGGATGAAACAGTCAGATATCGCGCAGATGCTGAAGTTATCGCAGTCGTTTGTCTCGCGCATTCTCAACCGCAGCGTGAAAGAGGGCGTGGTGAAGATCAGTGTCGTGCCGCCCGCCAATATCTTTCCGGCGCTGGAGAAGGCGATCGAGCAGACCTATGGGCTGCCGCAGGCGATTGTGGTCGACGTGCCGGAAAACGCCTCCTCATCGCAGATCAAGCAGGCGATCGGCTCAGCGGCGGCGCACTATCTGGAGACGCGGCTGCGCGCCGATGAGCTGATCGGCATCTCCTCCTGGAGCGGCACCATCCGCGCCATGGTGGATGCGCTGCACCCCTTCAACGCCGCCTGCAAAGGGGTGATCCAGCTGCTGGGCGGCGTCGGCGCCAACGGCAACGTGCAGGCGACGATTCTGACGCAGAATCTCGCGGCGCTGCTGAACTGCCCTTCCTGGCTGCTGCCTTCGCAGTCGATCGAGCATTCGGTGCAGGATCGCCAGCGGCTGGCGGCCAACCCGGACGTTGCCGAGGTGCTGGAGAAGTTTGATCAGGTGGATCTGGCTATCGTCGGCATCGGCGATCTCGAGCCGTCGGCGCTGCTGCGCAACTCCGGCAACTATTATGACGAGGAGATGCTGCGCACCCTGGCGCAGCGCGGCGCGGTAGGCGATATCTGCCTGCACTACTTCGACGCGCAGGGCGAACCGGTGCTGAGCCCGGAGGAGGATCCGGTTATTGGCATGGAGCTGGCGCAGGTGCGCAACTGCCCGCAGGTGGTGGCGCTGGCGGGCGGCAAAGAGAAGGCGCACGCCATCCGCGGCGCGCTGCGCGGCGGCTACGTCAACGTGCTGATCGTCGATTACCCCACCGCGCGGCTGCTGGTGGAGTAGCCGTTAAATGGTGCGGTACGCCGTGGTGACCTTCCACAGGTAGCGCGGCGCCTGCGCGGCGGGATGCTTGTTCTGCACGTGCTGGTAGAACTCGTCCGGCGACATGGCGTTGATCATGGCGATAGCCCGGTCGCGGTCGCGGGAAAAGGTGCGCAGCAGCGCGCCCGCGCCGTTGGCGTAGGAGACGATGGTGGCGTAGCGCAGCGTCAGCGGGTCGCGAATGCCGGAGAGCGCCGACTCCTGCAAGATTTTGATATAGGCGGCGCCGATATCGATATTTTTCGCCGGATCGCGCAGTTCAGCGTTCGACGGCTGACCGCGACGCCCCTGCATGCGATAGACTTCCCTGCCCGCCGTGGCGGCTTTAATCTGCATCAGTCCCACCGCATTGGAGCGGCTGACGACGCCGGGATTACCGCCCGATTCGACAGTGATAATGGCGCTGAGCAGTTTCTCATCAACGCCATAATGACTGGCAGCATCTTCGGTGAACATCGCCCAGGTGGCGTTGATATTCGACGGCGGCGCCTGAGTAAGCGGCGTATTGCGTTGCTTAACGACCTGTTTTGAGGGTTCGCTGGCGCAGCCCGCCAGCAGCAGCACAGAAAGGGCAAGGTATCGAAATTTCACCAATTTTTTCATCCTGATGCAGTATGGTCGCAGGCTATCATACCTGGCGCGCGCCGCAGCAAAATTACCGTTTATCCTAATTGCGTAAAAAAGCGTGTCGCGCAGTGACTTCCGTCGCGCTTTTCGTCATTATCGGCCCGTTAATCGCCCGCTAACCGCAGGAATAGCCTTATGATTTCTCGTTCCGTTCATCTCATTTCGCCCTCCGGATATTGTCATAACCAGCCTGCCGCCTGGCGCGGCGTCGAACGACTGCGCGCGGCGGGCCATCAGGTCGATAATCTGGAAACCATCGGCCGCCGCTTTCAGCGTTTCGCCGGCACCGACGCCGAACGCCTCGCCGAATTCAACCGGCTGGCGCAGCTTGAGACGCTGCCCGATATCGTGCTGGCGGTGCGCGGCGGCTACGGCGCCAGCCGCCTGCTGGCGCAGATCGATTACGTCGGGCTGCAGCGCCGCCTGCTGAATCAGCCGCTGGCGCTGTGCGGCCACAGCGACTTCACCGCGCTGCAGCTCGCCCTGCTGGCGCAGACCGGCCTTATCAGCTTTAGCGCGCCGATGCTGGCCGGCAATTTCGGCGCGGAGGTTTTATCTGATTTTACCCTGACGCACTTCTGGCAGGCGCTGACTTCGCCTACAGTCAATGTTGGCTGGCGCAGCGAGACGCCGGACGCCGGCGAATGGCACGGCACGCTCTGGGGCGGCAATCTGGCGATGATCTGCTCGCTGATCGGCACCCCGTGGCTGCCGCAGTTCGACGACGGCATTCTGGTGCTCGAGGATGTCAATGAGCATCCGTTCCGCATCGAGCGCATGCTGATCCAGCTGCAGCAGAGCGGCATTCTGGCGCGGCAGCGCGCTATCATCACCGGCAGCTTTACCAGCAGCGCGCTCAGCGATTACGACAATGGGTTTGACTTCGCCAGCGTCTGGCGCTATCTGCGCGACGTCACCGGCCTGCCGGTGATAAGCGATCTGGCCTTTGGCCACGATGCGGATACCGTCACGCTGCCGCTCGGCGCGCGCGCCCGTCTGCGCGTGGCGAACCATCAGGCCGAACTGCAGGCCACTGGCCATCCCGTATTACCCGAGCATTAAGCCGTTCTCAGGGAGATCGCCATTGAAGCCGCTGTACGACGATTTGTGGATCTCCACGCCGGAATTTCCGGCGGAAGATGCCGTTAATGATTTAATGATGCACGGCTTTATGCTGCGCCATCCGCGCGGCAACCTGCTGATTGGCCGCGTGGAGCACCCGCTCGATCACGAGGTGCTGGCCGACGAAGGCGGCGTGATCCGCCACTACCTGACGCACTGGCACGAAGCGGCGCCCGGCGCCGTGGCGATCCAGCAGCGCTTCAACAGCGCGCTCTACTGCCACAGCCGCTCTCTCGGCCCCGTTAGCCGGGTGCTGGAGCCGGACGACACCTTTAGCCAGCAGGAGACGCACTTCGGCGATTTCCACCTGCTGCCGACGCCGGGCCATACGCCTGGCAGCAGCAGCTTTCTCTACCATTCACCGCTCGGTCGCAGCTATCTGTTTGTCGGCGACACCCTGACGCGCGATCATCATCGCTGGATCACGGTACTGGTGGCGGAGAGCAATCCGCACGAGCTCAGGCAGTCGCTGGAGTTTTACCGCACGCTGCGGCCCGACGTGGTGCTGATGAGCACCACGCGCGGCCATCTTTCCTGGGTCGAGGTCACGCTGCAAAGCTGGCTGGCGGCGATTGACGAAGCGGAGCAGCAGCCGCTGGATATGCGCCAGCAGCCGCTGTTTTAACTACAGCGCCTTGCTGAGATAGTGGCGCTGATGGTGACGCGGATAGTTATCCAGGCTGAAACGCAGGCTGTAGCCTGACTTTTCATAGAACGGGCGCGCCTGAAAGCTGGCGGTATCGACCTGCGCATAGCGGCAGCCGCGTCGGCGCGCCTCCTCTTCCGCCGCCCTGATCAGCTGCGTGCCGACGCCCTGCCCGCGCAGCGCGTCGCTGACCCACAGCATATCGATACGCAGCCAGTTGCCGGCGGTCGAGCCGGTCAGCCCCGCCCGTTTTTTGCCGTTCTCGTCGGTGACAAACACGCCGATGGCTTTGATCTCGTCGATATTGATAAAGCGGCTGTTGAAGGCGTTCAGGCCGAGGCGTACCTCATCCAGATCCTGATGCGTGACCGCATCGGTAACGTTCAGTTGCATAGACTCTCCGGCTAAAGCGGGTCAGGAGTGCGGGTGGGCGCGATCGTCGTAAGGCTCCAGCGACAGCTGATCGACATCGCGCGTTTCGCTGCGGCTACAGGGTAACAGCCGGTCGCTGTCGCGGTAAACGAAGAAGGTCTCCTCGCTCGCTTTATTGACAATCAGCTGGTCACCGTTGCGAAAGCGAGTGATGGCGACGCGGTCGCCGCCCTGTAGCCGGGTGTGCTGCTCGCCGGCGGCAATCTGAAAATGGTGCTGCGGCCAGGTCAAGGTGCTCAGCCCATAGGCAGCGCGTGAGATGGTCATGGTGGAACGGCCGGGACAGGTGATCTGAAACTGGGTTTCGCTCCAGGCGGGCGCAATGGCGCAGCTCAGCAGGCCGAGCGTGAACAGAGTGGCTTTCATTTTCGGGCTCCGTCGAAGTTATGCTCTGATTTGTTTAACAATTCTCAGAGTAACACATCAGACGACGGGAAAAAGTGGAACGGCCCGCGCGGGGCGGGCCGAAGTGTGACAAAAGCTGTCGTTACTCCCCAACCTGCGACATATCTTTGATGCTGTCGCGATTAATTTGCTGCTCTTTGCCGTAGACATCTTTGTAGGTGATCATACCGGTGTCGTCATCCACCTTCGGCTTGCCCTGCGCTACAATGGTGCGGCCATCGTTGGTGTGCAGCACGTGGTCATTGGCGCAGCCGGCCAGCATCAGGCCCGCGCTCAGGATACCGATTGCTATAACTGTTTTTTTCATCTTTCCTCCTTCCTGGGTTCGCTTTAGGTTTAGCACAGCCTCGCCAAAGCGAAACCAGGATGAGGCCTAAAACGCATTGATTCCTAAAGGAGATTGTATGGACCGCCAGGATGCCCTGTTTCAGCGGCTGGCGCAGTCGCCGTTTCGGCGGCGCTTTCATCTGGGCGTGAAGGAGCGTGAATATTGTCTGGCGAAAGGGCCGGAGGTGATCGATCGGCATGCGGCTGATTTTGTCGCGCAGCGTCTGGCGCAAGCGGAGCCGAAGAATGACGGCAGGCAGACGCCGATGCGCGGCCATCCGGTGTTTATTGCCCAGCACGCTACGGCGACCTGCTGTCGCGGCTGCCTGGCGAAGTGGCACGGCATCGCGGCTCACCAGCCGCTGGATGACGCGCAGCAGGCGTGGATTGTCAGCGTGATCCACCGATGGCTGGTAAGTGAGATGAACCGCTAAACGCCCGGCGCCGCATCATGCAGCACCGGGCTGAAGATTATTCCGCCGCAACCTCGGCGGCGACCAGCATTAACGCCAGCGAGGCGTCCTCTTCGTCGTATCCCTGCATAACATCGCGGATGGCCGCCACGCAGGAGATCACCTGCTGCTTCTTTTCCGCTTCAAGCCTCTCGATCGCATGACGGATAATCATTAGACTGGCTTCTTCTTCTTTCATTCAGTTTCCCTTAAATCGCCCAACTGGTGCGCAAAGATGGCAAGAATACCTTTAATGTGCTACTCAAGTCACCCTCTGGCACGTTTAACGCTTAACTATTAATCGAACTACAAATGGGACGCCGCGCCAGACCTGCTATGATCACAATAGCCGCGACGCAACGCGTCAAAATCAGCGCCACGGGATAACCAGGGATTGAAGCAGGTACAGGATATGTTGCGACTCACCGTTTTCATTTTTATTACGCTGCTTGCCGGCTGCGCCTCCGGCCCGAAAGGGGTCGAGTGCGCTGGCGAAGTCACTACCCTCTACGGCCAGCCGATGGGACAGACTCAGGCGAAGATTTTCGATCTCGTCAGCGCCTTTACCGTCAGCCGCGATGGCGTTCAGGTGCAGAGTGGGACACTGCAGTCGCTGGATCGTTTCAAATATGTTCCCTCGGCTGTGACGGCCGAAGGCTACTACGCCCAGCGGCTGTCGGATAAGCAGTTCCGCCTGATCAATCCATACCAGGACACCATGATCACCTGGACGTGCCCTTAGGCGTGCGTCCGGCGGCGAGATCGTTTATTGTCGTGGCTCGTCAGGCTGCAGGCTCACCCTCCATGGAAAAGCGACTGGACAACAACGGCTACATCGATTTCCCCTTTCCCGCCACGCGTAACGAGGACGGCTCTCTCAACCCGTGCGGCATCGATCTGACACTGCAGACCGAGCGTATCGACGAGATTGCGGTGCTGACGCAGTCAACAAATCTGCGGCGTCTGCTGGAAGAGATTAATCTGCAGGATGGGCTGTTTATGACGCTGGCCTGTGACTGGCAGCAGCGCGCCGATGCGGTATGCGGCTTTATCGATTTCGCCTTTCGTCCCGATCTGCCGGTCGACCGGCAAGAGACGCTGACCCTCGACCAGGCGTTCGGACGCTACCTGCGCGAGCAGGCGACGCAGCACGATATGCAGCCAGACGTGTTGATCAACTACGCCCGCTGCGTGCTGGACTGGGGCTGGTCGCCGCTGCGCCAGCGCGCACGCGAGTATGAAAAGGTCACGGTGATGTACTACTGCCAGCAGCGCGACGAGGCGGAGTGGTGCCTCGATCATCTGCGGCATTTTCTGGTGAGCTGGTACCCCGCCAGCCGGCCGGGGCTGCTGGCCCAGCAAGCGTAGCATTATCTCTGCCGCACCGCCTCCCAGCTTAAATCAAAACGCTTGAGGTATTTTCGCAAGCGATCCGCATCGTTGGGCTGCTTTTTTTGCTGGCGGGAGTGGGCGAAAAGCTCACGTCCGGCTTCCGAGAGCGAGGCTGAGCGTCGGCACACGGCGATGACCGTTTCCAGCTGCGCGCGATCGAACAGGTCGATAGCCTGCTCAACCGGCAGAGTGGCCTGCATCTGCTCAGCGGGCTGCCATGTGGTTTGCAGTCGGTTAATCTCCTCCTCCACCAGCGCTGCGGTGATGCGACCGTTTTCAGCGAGCGTGGCCATCCGCGCGACGCTCGCCCCCAGCTCACGAAAGTTGCCGGGCCAGGCGGCGGCCTCTGAGCTGGCGAAGCGCAGGTAGCGGGCGCGCGCCTCTTTGTCGAAGCGTATCTGGCTGCGATTGTCGCGAATAAAGCGCTGCAGTTCATAATCGACGTTAGGCTCAATATCCTCTCGCCGGTCAGCGAGGCCCGGCAGCCGGAATGTCCACATATTGATACGCGCGTAGAGATCTTCCCGGAAGCGCCCTTCCCTGACCCACTGACGCATATCCCGGTGGGTACCGGCGATCAATTGAAAATCGCTGCTCACTTCGCGGTCTGCGCCAAAAGGAAAAAAGCATTTATCTTCAATCGCGCGCAGCAGCATGGCTTGTTCATCCAGCCCCAGCTCGGCAATTTCATCCAGAAACAGAATGCCGCCGTCAGCCTCGCGCAGCAGACCCGCGCGCGCTGCCAGCGCGCCGGTAAAGGCGCCTTTCACATGGCCAAACAGCGTAGACATGGCGTTATCCCCGCGCAGCGTCGCGCAGTTTACCGCCACAAACTTTCCCTGCACCTGATGCCGTGTCTGCCGCAGCTGGAAAATGCGCCCGGCCAGAAAGGATTTACCCGCGCCCGTTGGCCCGGTTAGCAGCACTGGGGCGCCCGATCGTTGCGCAACGCGTTCAATCTGTTCGATAAGCGCGTTAAAGGTGGGGTTACGCGTTTCAATGCCCGATTTGAGAAACGAGACTGAGCTCTGCTGCTCGCGCTGAAAACGGCTGGTTAACGTCGCATAGCGGCTCAAATCGAGATCGATAACCGAATAGACGCCCTGCGGCGTGGCCTCTCCCTGCCGCCCCGGGCCGGTCTGTAACAGACTGGCTGGCAGGTAGTGTGCTTCAGTAAGCAAAAACCAGCAAATCTGCGCCACATGCGTTCCGGTGGTGATGTGCACCAGATACTCTTCGTTCTCGGTATCGAAAGCATAGCGGGTAGCGAAATCGAGAAACGCGCTGTACACCTCTTCAAAATCCCAGGGATCGTTAAGGCTCACCTCATGCAGAATCACCGTTGTGTGCGGCGAGACGGCGGCAATATCTTCTGTCAGCCGCTGCGCCAGGCTCAGGTCGCCCGGCTGATGCAGCAGTTCAAAACGGTCAACGGGCAGATCATCGTGCTGACATAACGCGACGCTAGGGCGCCACTTCGTCCAGCGATGTTGGCGCTTGCCGCGCCTGTCGAGCTGCGTGCCCAGAACGCCAATAACAACGCGCTTTTTCATGCTTTATCCTGCTGTATAAATCCCTGTCCAGAAAGATAAGATTATCCGTCTGCGCGCTGTCTGGCAAATCCTCCTTTTAAAATCATCTCGTTTAAATACAAGAGATTAGATTTATTTCTTGCCAGCTCCGCACTCTGGCACGCTATTCGCTATCTATTACGTCATGCCGATAGCAAATGATGAGAAAAATGATGAACATTCAGTTTGAACTGCTCCAGTCTGGCGCGGGCGCGCCGATAAAAATGTGGACACAAGGGGTCCCTGTCGAACCTGAAGCTAAACAGCAGCTGCTCAATACGGCCAGCATGCCGTTTATTTTTAAACATATGGCCGTTATGCCTGATGTGCATCTGGGTAAAGGCTCTACGATTGGCAGCGTGATCCCGACGCTGGGCGCCATTATTCCAGCGGCGGTCGGCGTCGATATCGGCTGCGGCATGATTGCGGTGCGCACCTCCCTGGTCGCCGCCGATTTGCCTGACAGCCTGCTGGGCCTGCGCAGCGCCATTGAGCAAGCCGTGCCACACGGGCGCAGCAGTAGCCGCAGCAAACGGGATAAAGGCGCATGGCACCAGACGCCGTCTGACGTCGATGCGCACTGGTCGCAACTGGCCGGGCGGTTTACGCGCCTGACGGAGCGCTATCCGCAGCTGCTGAAAACCAATCATCACCAGCATCTGGGAACGCTCGGCACAGGCAACCACTTTATCGAGATCTGCCTCGACCAGGCCGATCGCGTCTGGGTCATGCTGCACAGTGGCTCGCGTGGCGTGGGCAACGCGATCGGCACCCTGTTTATTGCGCTGGCGCAGAAAGATATGCAGCAGCATATTGCCCACCTTCCCGACCGCAATCTCGCCTATTTCCGGGAAGGCAGCCGTCATTATGACGACTATCTGGAGGCGGTAGGCTGGGCGCAGGATTATGCGCACCACAACCGCGAGGTCATGATGAATCGGGTGTTGGCAGCGCTGTCCGCCACCATTACTAAACCTTTCGCCACCCATCAAGAGGCGGTGAACTGCCATCACAACTATGTGCAGAAAGAGAAGCATTTCAATCAGCAGGTACTGATTACGCGCAAGGGCGCGGTGTCGGCGCAAAGGGGCGAGATGGGCATCATTCCCGGCTCAATGGGTGCCAAAAGCTTTATCGTGCGCGGCCTGGGCAACGAAGAGAGCTTCTGCTCGTGCAGCCACGGTGCGGGGCGCACCATGAGCCGCACCGCCGCTAAAAATCGTTTCACTCTCGACGATCAGATCCGCGCCACGGCCCACGTTGAATGCCGCAAAGATCGTGACGTCATAGATGAAATCCCTATGGCTTACAAAGACATTGATGCCGTGATGGCGGCGCAGTCCTCGCTGGTGGAAATCGTTCACACGCTGCGCCAGGTGGTCTGCGTAAAAGGATAAAAGGAAAAGAAGGATGAAAATAGAAACGGGATTACACGGCGTTGACGAACCGATGCGCGCCCGCGTTCGCGCTGTTCTGGCGCAAACGGAAGCTGAGCACGATATCCGGATAGTATTCGCCTGCGAATCAGGCAGCCGGGGCTGGGGCTTCGCCTCCCCGGACAGCGATTATGATGTCCGTTTTCTCTACGTGCACAAACCTGAATGGTACCTGCGCGTTGAGTCGCCGCGCGACGTTATTGAAAAGCCCATCGATGCCGAACTTGATCTCTGCGGCTGGGAGTGGCGAAAGGCGCTGGGTCTTTTAAAGCGCGCCAACCCGACGCTGATCGACTGGCTCGATTCGCCCGTTATCTATCGGCAGGACGAGGCGGTTATGACTGGCTTGCGGGCGCTCGGCGAGCGTTTCTTTTCGCCCGAGCGGGCGCGCTGGCACTACCGCTCAATGGCCCACAAGAACTTCCATCACTATTTGCAGAGCGATACCGTCAGGCTGAAAAAGTACTTTTATGTGCTGCGTCCGCTGCTGGCGGTACGATGGATAGAAGCGGGCAAAGGCGCACCGCCTATGCGCTTCGATCGGTTATTAGCGGGCACCGTGCAGGCGGGACCGTTACTTGAGGAGATCGCGGCACTGCTTAGCGCCAAACAGCGCGCCGGCGAGGCGCAGTTTGGGCCGCGCCGCCCCGTGCTGCACGCCTTTATCGAGCATGAACTGGCGCGTGATGAAACCACGCTCGCGCCGCCGCCTCACCAGCGCGATGATGCATTACTGGATGCACTGCTGTTTAACACCGTCATGGGCAAGATGACTTAAAAGGGAATGCAGATGAAAAGCTGGCTTGTCAGGTTGCTGAACATCAAAACAAAAGAGACTTTTCCGGTGGTATGGGATGCGCAACGGCCCTCCCTCTACGCACGTCTCGAACAGACGTATGAGCAGGCACACCCCCTGCCCTGGGATAATAACGTGCTGCCATGTCAGCCTTTGGAGGGATCGGATGAAGTATTCTGGGCGCCGGGCGCGCTTGAAGGCACCATGATTTATCACTTCGGCTCAGGCGGTGGCGATACTGGCGCAGAAGAGATTTTGTCCCGTTTGCAGCAGGCGACAGGGAAACCAAATGCAACAACGATGCAGGCGCTGTATGACTTAATTATTCAGGGCTCTCCGCTGCATTATATCGATGAGCTGCTAAAAGCTATCCCCACCGCAGAGGGCCTGCGAGCGGACCGGCTCAATGCACTGCTGTTATTTCTGTGCACCCGCAGTCCGGATCAAAATGCGATAAAGTTCGCTATGGCTCTGCTGGCTTTCTTTCCGCAGCAGCAAAGCGTGGATCTCTTACAGGTGCTGGGACGCCACGATGAGTTCACGCTTTACGCGGTTGTGGCGCTGCGTTCTATGCTCACTCCAGAGCACTATGCAGAGCGCTGGTTCGCGATGGCACAACGCGTAGACGGCTGGGGCCGGGTTCATTTGATGGAACGTATGCCTGAGATGCTGGATGACAAGATGCGCGGCTGGCTTTTACGCGAAGGGTTCTCTAATTCAGTTATGAATGAATACACTGCGGTGAATTGCGCGGTTCACGGCGAACTGTGCAAAGCCCTGGCGAGCGAACATGACGATGCGCTTCTACTGAGTGCGGCCGAGATAGTGTGCGCTTTGTTAAATGAAGATTCGGTTCCCGGCATGTCGGTTTATGACGACGCGGTGGAAACCTGCCAACGCTATTTACAAAACGTGATTGCCCAGCAGCCAGCGCATCCTTTGCACTACCTTACGGCCAAACGTATTGGTGAGTGGGCACGGCAGGAAGCCTCGCTCGCTCCCTCACTCTCCGCCCAATTGGTGACAATGAGTGCTGATATTCTGGCATTAAATCTCTGGGATGACGTCACCCGACAAGCGCTGGCGGGTGACGCAGGTTATCTATTCAATCTGGCGATCGACGTATGCCGCGATCGTCAAAAAGATCCCTTTCCCCTCCTGTTTGCACGCCAGCGTGATATGCCTGAGTCAACCCTCTGGTATCAACTTATGCAAACTGAGGATATCAACCAGGCTATTCAGGTCTGTTCTCTGGCTGAGACGCAGTTTGACCTTAATGCCCTCGCGAGCGGGCCGACGCTTAGCAGCGGTACAGGACCCAAATGGAACGTTCACCGCCATCTGGATTCGCTATTACAGGAATTAAAGCGCTTTCCGGAAACAGGCTGGCCTTTACTTAAAGCAGCACTCCGGAGTCCAGTGATAAGAAACCGTCAAATGGCGCTCAATGCTCTTGAAGCATGGCCACTAAATAGCCTGTCTGTTCATCTTCACTACATTGAAGAATGCGTTGAAAGTGAACCGTACGAAGAAGTGCAGCAACGACTAAAGGGCCTGCGGGATCGCTTGTGCCAACACGGCTGACCGACAGGCAAGGTCCGCTTTCAGCGGGCTTTTATTCAGTCGTGAAGTGCAGCTGCGCCGCCAGCATCTAAGGCTTAACCAGACGGATCGCGTGCTCCAGCATCCGCTGCTCATCGCGCTCGCTGTGGGAGCGGTGCTGCCGCGCGCGTTTCAGCAGCGCGGAAATCTCTTCCCGTTTGGTCTCATGGCCCGATTCAGCCAGCACCACCACCGCATCGCCAATGACCCGGCAGACTTCGTCATAATCCTCTTCATTTAATGCATCGCGCTTCATCGCTCCTCCTGCCAGGCTTCGCCAGTCGTCGTAAAAGAGTACTCAGAAACAGTAGTCAGGATCGTCGCGCGCCGCAAACCCGCGGCGGGCGGAACCGCATCTGAGGCTTAGGGCTTCGCTTCGCCACCGGCGCAACTCTTCTCCAGAGAGCTGCGCCGGTTGTGCCTTACCGGCGGGTTGAGAGCGTTTGCAGCACTTTCAGCTCCGCCACCGCTTCCTGCATGGCGTCCATGCCAGCGGTCAGGGTGCGCAGGCTATCCAGCTGTTTCGTCATGTCTGCGCGCTCCTCGCGCGTGCGATGGCTCATCGCCGCGATGGTATCGGCCGCGTGGATGCTGCGCTCGGCCATATCGGTGGCGGTTTGCACCGTATTGGTGGCCACGTCGCGAATGCGTGAAATGGTGCTCACCGCATCGTTGATATTGCTTGCTGTGGCTTCCGCCTGCTCTTTAGACGAGTGGGCCAGACGGCGCACTTCGCCCGCCACCACGGCGAATCCCCTGCCCGCTTCGCCCGCGCGCGCCGCTTCAACCGCCGCGTTCAGCGCCAGAATATTGGTCTGGAACGCGATATTGCTGATGCCATGCGTAATGACATTGATGCCGTTTGATATCTCCTCCAGATCGTCCAACCCTTCGCCTAATCGGCCCTGTGCCTGCTGGCTTTCTCTGGCGAGATCGCTGATGGCGCGGATAGCGCTTTCAGCCATGGTAAGCGCTTCGTTCTGGCTCTGGGTCGCCGCCTCCAGCACCGGCAGCGCCTTCACGATAGGCGCCAGCTCCTGCTGATAATTCACCACGCGCGCCAGCACGCCGGACTGCACGCGGTTCAGCGCCTCCCAGCGACGCAGCGCGCGCTGGGCGTAATGCGCCGCATAGCTGGCATACTCCACGGGAAATTGCGCCATCGCATTGGCGTCGTGATTAAAAAACACCAGCGCAGAGAGGGTCTGATTGATCGGCACCCCCAGGATTTCGCCGAAGCTGGAGAAGCCGGCGGCGGGAATGCCTTTAAAGAAGTGGGCGTCGTGTAGCCGATCGGCGTTGCCGACGCGGCGTAGTATGCAGTCGTTCATCAGGATCGCCGCCGGTTTGCCGTGGCGTGCGGTGAACGCCTGCCAGTCGCGCAGCGTCGCCTGCTTAAAATCGGTTTCGCGCATCAGATAGAGCCGGTCGCCGAATTCCAGGTCGCAAAAAAACTGCACGCTGTGGCTCGTCATTTTCGCCACGGAGCGAATAAAGAACGCCTCGCCCACCTTAACGGCGAAGGTCAGCCCCTTCAGCCGCTCGGTAAGCTGCTGTTCGTTGCACGCCAGATGTTCCGCCAGCGCCTGGGTAAACGGCTGCTGCTGCCCCTGCTGATTGAACACCGAGGTCAGGGTGCGGGTAACGGGATCCGCTTCCGCAATTAGCCAGCTCTTATTCAGCGGCTCAAAGTTCTGGCTTTTAAAAGGCGCAAAGGATTTGCCCGCCGCCATGCGACAGAAAACGATCACCGCTTTCCCCTGCAGCACGCGACCGCCTACGCCGATCCAGGTGCCGTCAAAGTTAACGCGCCCGCCCGCCGAGCCACCAATCGCCAGGCAGGGAAAGCGATCGCTGTTGTACCACGCCTGCATCAAAAATCCTTCCGACGCCGACAGCCCGTCGCAGTAGATCATGGCAAAGGTGCGATCGGCAGAGAGCGGCATGCGCAGCCTGATCGCGGCCAGCTCCTGCTCAATCGCGCTGATACGATCGGTCGCCGTGTGGGTGTCACTGAGATGCAGGTCAACGATATGGGTTTCATGTTCCGCGATCAGGCTGCGCGGCAGCCAGAGCCAGCTTCCCTCCTGGCTATCCCCTTTGCAGTAGGTTGTCTGCCTGCCGCTGGCGCTGAGCGCGCCGTTAGAGGAGAGGGTAATGACGGTTAAATCCGCCGAGGTAAAGCGCTGCCAGGCCTGGCTGACCCTCTGAAAATCGGCCTCGGGCGGCACGAACGTCAGTAATACCCCTGCCGCGCGCGGGCTGAGGCCTGCCGCAGCGAGCGAGGCCGGCAGGCTCTCGCAGTTAAAAATGTTGTTAGCGGGCTGAGACGCGCCTGCGAAACCTGAACCGAAAAAGCGTTTACCCATTGCCTTGAGAGCAGACATATTGTTATTTCCACTGTGATTAAAAGTTGTGCATAGGCTGGTGTTGTAAAAAAGGAGGGCTAAAAGCAGGTCCGTTCGCAATCAGTACTCATGATCCCTGGTCAGCGTCAGAAAATGCGCTGAGCAAGGGGTTATCGACCTGTGGAGCCAGAGCTTCAGCGATTAATGTGACTGGCATCACTGATAAGAGGAGTTAAATATGTATTGGAAAGAGGCATTCGCGCGTGCTTTTAGTGGTTACTTCCGCATTTAATTACCTGCTTCGCGCTTTACCTTATATTGCTCTGCGCCTCCCCGCCTTCACATCATAAGCTGACGAATTAAACAGTCTGGTAACATTTGGCTTGCCGCCGCCAGATAATAATTTTATTAATATTTAGTCAGTTATGTTAATCAGCGTTTCAGCGTGTTAATAAAAACCATTACAGGGATAACGTATGCCGATTAAACACGCCGCTGCCGCGAGTGCAGATCCGGGTCTGTTCCAGACGCTAAAATCCTTCCCGGCGGCTGTCCATGCGCTGCTCTTTTTTACGCTTGTTATACGGTTTAGCTATTTTATGGCGTGGCCGTTTATCGCCGTCATCATGACGCAAAATTATCACCTGTCGCCGGTCGCCATAGGCATGGCGATGACCAGCAGCGCGCTCTTCTCGGTGGCGCTGGGTATGTACGGCGGCCAACTCTCGGACCGGCTGGGACGACGCGTGATTTTGCTGCTGGGCTGCGCCTTCTCCGGGCTGGGCTATATCATCCTGGCGCAGGCCACCGGGCTGGGGCTGTTTATCGTTGGCCTGATGATTACCGGCGTCTCCTTTGCGTGGGTTGATCCCCCTTTGCGCGCGCTGATGAGCGATTTGCTGGGCGATCGCCGTCGCCGTGCGCTTGCGCTGCAAATGCGCTACTACCTGATTAACGTCGCGGCGGTGTTTGGTCCGCTGGTGGGGATCGTCTTTGGCCTGACCTCACAAAAGGGAACCTTTCTGATCACTGGGCTGAGCTACCTCCCTTTTTTCGCTTACGTGCTGCTGTTTATCCCGGCGGGCAAACTGCTGAGCGAGCAGCAGGCTGGCAATGAGCCGCCGGTAAAGCTGAACCAGATGGTGGCGATTATCGCCAGAGACAGAACCTATATGGCAGCGCTGCTGTGCAGCATTTTATGCAGCGTGGTGTTTATCCATTATGAAGCGATACTGCCTCAGTACCTGCTGTTGCTTGACGGCAACGCGGCAGTGAAGCTGATCACCCTGATACTGGTCACCAATGCCTCTACCGTGCTGCTGTTTCAGACATTTATTGTGCGGTTTATGGCGCAGATGACTCTGCCGAAACGCATTCTGTTGGGCGGGCTTATTTTCGCTCTGTCGCAGCTCCTTTTCTTTTCCGTGCGCTCAACGGAAATCTGGCTGTGGCTCGCGGTGACCGGCGTCTTTAGCCTGGGGGAAGCGATTCTTATGCCGAACCTGAATATCCTGCTCGATCAGCTGGCGCCGGCAAAGCACAGAGGCGCCTATCTGGGCGCCTCTATGCTGACGACGCTGGGGATCGCGGCCGGGCCGTTGATTGGCGGCGTTATGCTGGCGCTGACCGGTGCTGGCGTCTTTCTCTGCACCGCCCTGCTTAGCCTGATGCTGTGCGCGCTAATTTACCTCTTCAGGATCAGCATTCTGAGCCGTTTACAGGATGTTTAGCTGCGTCGCTTACCCCTCTGCGATCGGCGAGCCCGTCTGCCTGGTGGACGGGCCGAAACGATCCCGCCCCTGAGCCTCCCTGTAATATGCCCCTTGCCAAAGACGAAGCAGACCGCCGCAGGCAGATATCACCTTCCTGTCTGGAGTCGCTTTCTAAATATGAGGTGAAGATGAAATAACCGGCCGGGAAACGGCTGCTTAGCTGAAACGATTTAACAAAACACCTCTTTTTCGGTTCTCTGCTGCTTAAAGCGCGCTGTATCGATGGTTTATCAAGCGAAAACCTGTGACGCAGATCTGATTTATTTCATCCTCCCGACGAAAAATCGTGTCAGGTGAAGCTCATCACGTTTTCATACGGCCGCAATTAATACTCTTGGCCGACTCAAGCTAAATCAATTCAGCAACGGGATGCATAAAATGAAAAAGGCACTTTTAGCAGGCATGGTTATGGCGGTAATCAGTGGTCAGGCAGCAGCGCAAACGTGGGTGCTGACGGATGCTGAAGCCGGTGCGGACAAGGGAAACTGGCAGATTGACAGTAAAGCGCTGAAGCTCTCTGGCGACGACTTCAGCTTACAGCAGAAAGTCCTGCACGGCGGCAAACAGGAAGGTTCAAAGGTGCTGACCATCACCAGCAAAAATGGCCTGACTATCGCCCTGAGCCCGACGCGCGGCATGGATTTGCTGCACGTGAATAGCGATGGCGTTCGTCTGGGATGGGATTCGCCGGTCAGCGAGGTGGTCAACCCTGCCTATATTAATCTTGAAAGCCGCAACGGATTGGGCTGGCTGGAAGGATTCAATGAAATGATGGTGCGCTGCGGCTATGAGTGGACCGGGCATCCCGTGACGAAAGATGGCAGAATCTATACCCTGCACGGGAAGGCGGGCAATACGCCAGCCTCACGCGTTGAAGTCGTCATTGATGATAAGGCGCCGCATGAAATTCGCGTGCGCGGTCTGCTGAAAGAAAGCACCTTTAAAAAAGCGAATCTGGAAACCTGGACCGAACTGCGTTATGTGCCCGGCGCGAAATCTTTTACCCTGCATGACGTGCTGACCAACCGCGGCGACTATCCGCATGACTATCAAATTATTTATCACAGCAACTTCGGCACGCCGATTCTGGAAAAAGCGGCGCGCTTTATCGCCCCGCTGAAGTCGGTTTCGCCTTTTAATGACTATGCAAAAAGCGGCCTGAAAGCCTGGAATATTTACGACGCGCCGACCAAAGATTTCGACGAGATGGTGTTTAACCTGGTGCCAAAAGCGGACAGCAGCGGCAAAACGCTGGCGGCGGTGATCAACAGCAAAGGCGATAAAGGCGCCTCGATTGAGTTCGATACCCACCAGCTTCCCCTGCTGACGATGTGGAAGAACACGGATACGCTGAAACAGGGCTACGTCACCGGCATTGAGCCGGGCACCAATTACGCCTACCCAGTCACCATTGAAAAAGAGCAGGGTCGCGTGAAGCAGTTAGCGCCGGGCCAAAGCACCACCTTTGAGCTGACCTATACCCTGCTGAGCAGCGCCAGCGCGGTTAACGCAACCGAACAGCGCATTAAGCAGATTCAGGGCGATGAACAGCCCACGGTGGATGAGAAACCCATCGCCGTAGAGTAAGGCTGGCGGGCAGATCGCCATCGCTGCGGTTTGCCTTTTTGCAGGACGCCTGAACGCGGCGTTCAGGATCCTCAGGACGCTTTTCTGAGTCACAAAAGGTCACCTGTTCAATAAAGTGTTTCTATTATTAGGTTAATTAACCGGTTATCCGTTAACACCTACGCTTTTACAGGAGATCACGATGAAAGCAGTCACGCTCAAGGCGCCCGGCGGTCTGGAAAACATTACCCTGACTGATATTGCCGACCCCGGCAGGCCTGGCAAAGGCGAAATTCGGGTGGCGATTCAAGCCAGCTCGCTCAACTTTCACGACCTGATTGTGGCCAGCGGAGAGTTCCCCACCCAGGATGGCCGCGTCCTGCTGTCAGACGGCGCAGGCGTTGTGGAAGAGGTGGGAGAAGGCGTTGAAGCGTTCAAGGTCGGCGACCACGTCGTCTCTACCTTTTTCCCCATCTGGCCGGCAGGCAAACCGCTGCCCGCAGCAGGCAACTTTGCCCATACGCCCGGCGACGGCATTGATGGTATGGCGAGCGAATATGTTGTTCGCCCGGAAAGCGCCTTCACCCATGCGCCGCAAGGCTGGCGCCATGCCGAGTCAGCCACCATCACCACTTCCGCCCTGACCGCCTGGCGCGCGCTGGTGACAGATGGCCAGCTTAAAGCGGGTGAAACGGTGCTGGTGCAGGGAACCGGCGGCGTCTCCATCGCGGCGCTGCAGATCGCCAAAGCGATGGGCGCCAGGGTGATTGCCACCTCCTCCTCCGACGAAAAGCTCGCCGCCGTACGGGCGATGGGCGTCGATGAAACCATCAACTACAAAACCACGCCGCAGTGGGGCGACAAAGCGCTCGCGCTGACGCAGGGGGTCGGCGTCGACCACGTGGTGGAGGTGGGCGGGCCGGCCACCCTGAATGAATCCCTGAAGGCGGTCAAAGTCGGCGGCCATATTGCGCAGATTGGCATCCTCTCCGGCGATAAAGCGGATATCTCCGTGCTCTCTCTGCTGGCAAAGCAGGTTCAGCTTAAGGGCCTGATTGTGGCCAGCCGCCAGGACCAGGTCGATTTTGTGAAGGCGCTGGAGATCATGGGCAAGAAGCCGGTGATTGACCGGACCTTCAAATACGCCGAGCTCGGCGACGCCTTTCGCTACCAGCAGAGCGGCGCCCATCTGGGCAAAATTTGCGTCGAGTGGTGATAGCGCAGGCCATTGCGCGCGCCCTTATCGCCCTGCTGTAATGGCACCCGCACGCCCTTTAGCCGGGCCGTGCCGGTGCCCGAAGCTATCCCTCTTATCCCGCGCCGTTACCCCGCTTCGCCAGAGGCCACGCCAGTTGACAGACTACCGGTGCCGGGACAATCAGTAACCGTGAACAGGAGACAAGATGGCCGACTTCGATTTTCATAAGTTTCTGATTAACGATCTGCCTTATACCTTTCTTTTTGAAGTCGTCATTCGCGTGTTTATTGCCTACAGCGTGGTGTTTATTTTCCTCAAAATTTCTGGCAGACGAGGCGTTCAGCAGCTGTCGCTTTTTGAGGTGGTCATTATTTTGACGCTGGGCTCCGCTTCTGGTGACGTGACATTTTATGACGATGTGCCGGTGCTGCCCGTCATCATGGTTTTTATCGTGCTGCTTGCGCTTTACCGTCTGACGACCTGGGCTATGTCGCGATCGACCACGCTGTCGACCCTGATTGAGGGAAACGTCGTCACCCTTATTTCCCAGGGGAAGTATGTCTCCAGCAATCTCGACAAACTCAATATTTCTGAAGATGAGTTTTTAATGGAGCTGCGCCATGCGGGCGCAGAACATCTTGGTCAGATTCGCCTGGGACTGGTCGAAGTGGATGGCCAGCTCAGCCTCTATTTCTATCGAGACGAAGATGTCGTGCCCGGTCTGTCCGTTCTGCCGGCTGAGCATCGTCCCTGCTTCACCTTAATCCCTCAGGACGGCTTATATGCCTGTAAGCGCTGCGGCCTGACCCAGCAGATGCATCGCGGTGACAAAGGTAACTGCCCCGAATGTGGTCGGGATATATGGTCGCTGGCGCTGCATTCGCGTCGGACATAAATCGCGGGCCGCTTGCTCCTGGTGCCTCGCCTGGCCCGCCGGCCCCTCTCCCGCGACGCTTTCAGCCGTTTTTTTAGCCAGACGGCGCTTGTGAAACAGCTGGTAATGATTTTTTTACTCGGCTCGGCGCGCATACCGCTACGGCCTGCGCGCCACGTTCGCACACCGCGCCAGCGCCGCCACATGCGCCCAGCGGGCAACAGCCTGCTGGTGCGCCGGGCGGCAGCGGCCCGGTTGGTCAGCTTGCGTCATAAGATGAAAAAAGCGTAAGCCTCCAGCATAACCGCCGGGCTTTGCTACGCTTTTAGTGAACGCCAACTCAAAGGAGACGAACTATGTCAGGAAAAATCGAAGATACCGTTAAAGAAGTTGCTGGTGCCGCTGAGCAGCAATGGGGCGAAGCCACCGATTCACCGCGTCATCGCGTTCGCGGTGCCGCACGTCGTTATTCCAACCAGGCGACCTACGCTGCGCGCGACGCGGCAGACACCATTAAAGACCAGGTCCAGTCAAACCCGCTTGCCGGTCTGGCAGTCGCCGCTGGCGTCGGCGTCTTTATCGGCTTCCTGCTGGGGCGTAAATAAGCCCGCGCCGCTTTCCGCATAACGCGGAAAGAACGGGAAGGGACGCCTGTCCCTTCCCGTCAGTCAGGCTCCCTTCTCTCTCTACTCCGCATCGCGCTTTCCAGTTCCCGTACAGGGTAAAAGCTGTCATCCTCTTTTCTCGCGACCGCCTGACTCGCCGCATTGCCCGTTCGGCTGCTGCTAACTGTCAGCGTTTTTCAGGCTCTTTGAGGAAAAAACGTGCTCTGGCTTATCTCAAAACAGACGATTGTTAAAACGGTTCGGCATTGCGCTGATGTAGAGGCTACAGCCGCTGCTGAGCCTCGCTGTTTTTCAGCGTCATCAGCGCGGGAATAGTGACCAGCGCGGTGGCCATCATGTACCAGGTCGGGATATCAGGATTGCCGGTCTGCTTCATCAGGCCGGTGATAATCAGGCCAGCGCAGCCTGAAAAGATGGCGTTCGACAGCGAATAGGCGAGCCCCAGCCCGGTGTAGCGCACATGGGTGGGAAACATCTCCGCCAGCATCGCGGGGCCAGGCCCTGCCAGCATGCCGACAATGCCGCCGGCGATAAACACCACCAGCGCGCGCAGCGCGGTCGAGGTGGTGTCAGCCTGCAACAGGTTGAGCAGCGGAAACGCGAGCAGCAGCAGCAAGACGCTGGCGGTGAGCATCACACGGCGGCGGCCGATTTTATCGCTGAGCCAGCCGGCCGGTAAAATGGTGGCCGCAAAGCCTAAATTAGAGATCACCGCGCTCAGCAGCGCCTGACTAAAGCCGGTATGCAGCGCCGCCTGCAGATAGCTGGGCATAATCACCAGCCAGGTATAGCCCGCCGCCGACCAGAGCATCACCCGCGCAATCGCCAGCAGGATAATTTTCAGCGTCTGCGCGGCGCTCGCCTGCGGACGGGTCTGCTGGTGCTGGCGAATAAAGCTCGGCGTCTCCTCGATGCTCAGCCGCAGCCACAGCGCAATCAGCCCGAGCGGCAGCGCCAGCAGGAAAGGCACGCGCCAGCCCCAGGCGAGCATGGCGTCGGGGCTGAGCAGCCCCGACAGCAGCGCCACGACGCCCGCGCCCGCCAGCAGCCCCAGCGCCACGGTAAAGGATTGCCATGCGCCGTAGAGCCCGCGCCTGCCCGGCGGCGCGAATTCGGTCATCAGCGCCACCGCGCCGCCATACTCGCCGCCCGCGAACAGCCCCTGCAGAATACGCAGCCCGGTGAGGATCAGCGGCGCGGCGATGCCGAGCGCGGCGCTGGTCGGCACCAGGCCAATCAGGGTGGTCGCCAGCGTCATCAGCAGCAGCACCGCGATCAGCGTCGGCTTGCGGCCGATCCGATCGCCGATGCGGCCGAAGATGACGGCGCCCAGTGGACGAAAGAAAAAGGCGATGGCGAAGGAGGCCCAGGTCAGGATCAGGCTGCTGAGCGCCGAAGCGCCGGGTAGCTGAAAGAAATTCTGCGCGATCAGCGTCGTGAGAAAGCCGTAAACGGCGAACTCATACCATTCAATAAAGTTGCCGACCGAACCGGCAAGTAACGCGCGTCGCTGACGCTGCGCCAGCAGTTGAGGATTTTCCACAGGCCTCTCCTGATAACGGATCCTTTAATGCGTCAAGTATAGGATTGCAACGCGCGTTCGGCCTCAGCGCGCCGCAAAGCGGCGCGGTTTTTCCATGCGAAACCCCAGGCCGAGCAGCCGCCCAAAGACAAAGCGCAGGAACGGCCATTTGCGCAGCATGCCCGGCATCGGGTTTTTCCCGCCTCCGCCCGGCCGTTTACGGCTCATTTTGATCTGCAAAAACTGGGTAGCCACGGTGGGAAACTGACGTCGTTTCTGCACCCGGGCCAGATCGCGCAGCGTGACGCGGCCACGCTGTAGCGGCCGGGTCAGCAGATTGGCGGCGGCCACCGCATCCTGAATCGCCAGGTTGACGCCGACCCCGCCAACAGGCGACATGGCGTGCGCCGCATCGCCGATACAGAGCAGTCCGGGCCGCATCCACTTATCCAGCCGGTCGATACGAATCGACAGCAGCCGGATCTGCGACCAGTCGTCGATCGCCTCCAGCCGTCCGGCGTCGAACGGCAACACCGCGGCGATGCGCTGCTTAAGCGCCCCCAGCCCGTCACGCTGCAGCGCCTCAAACTCCCCCTTCTCGATCGTGAAGCCGCACTGCCAGTAGTCGCCGCGATCGATAACGATAAGGTTGTTGCGCGGGCCGCTGTGGCCGGTGCCCATCGCGGGATCGTCAGGCTGCTTGTCGAGTCGAAACCAGATCACGTCGCGCGGCGTGCCGAAGGCGCGGCTGGTCAGCCCCGCCTGCGCCCTGACCGCCGAATGCCGCCCGTCGGCGCCAATGACCAGCTGCGCGCGGAGGGTCAGCAGCTGGCCGTCGCGCAGCGCGGTGACGCCGCACACCCGCCCCTGCTCGACGATCAGCTCGCTGAGGGTGGTCGAGGTCATGAGCCTGAAGCCGGGAAAGGCGGCGCACTGGTCGGCAAGAAAGTTAAGAAAGTCCCACTGCGGCATAAAGGCGATAAAGCGGCAGCGCACCGGCAGGCGCGAAAAATCGGCCATCGTCACCGCTTCTCCGCCCATTTCCGCCTGCAGCTGTTCGGCGCGCTGATGCGGCAGCGCCAGCAGCTTATCCAGCAGGCCCAGGTGATGCATCACCTCCAGCGTGGAGGGGTGAAGGGTGTCGCCGCGAAAGTCGCGCAGAAAATCGGCGTGTTTTTCAATAACGACCACCTGCAGGCCGGCGCGCGCCAGCAGGTAGCCGGTCATCAGGCCCGCCGGACCGCCGCCGACGATGCAGCAGTCAGCGGAAAGCGTCTGTGATGGCATAGTCACTCCTCGGTTAGTGCCTGACAGTGTAGGCCAGCTGTCAGGCATAAAGTACAGACTTATTGCAGGGATTTTGCCGTCTGGCTTGAACGATCTCATCTGGCTGCCAGGCTTAAAGGTAATGTCAAACACCCCACCATAAGGAGAGAACATGTCGAGATTTACAGGAAAAGTGGTCGTTGTCACCGGAGCGGGTTCGGGTATAGGTCAGGCTACGGCACAACAGTTTTCCCGTGAAGGCGCCGCCGTGGTGCTGGTTGGCAGAACCGAAGAGAAGCTACAGAAAACGCTCGCGATGCTGGCGTCAGGCGATCACCTGGTGGCGCCGTGCGATGTCGCCGAGGTCGATCAGGTTAAGGCGCTGCGCGATCGCGTGGCGGAGAAATATGGACGCGTCGATGTCCTCGTCAACAACGCGGGCAGCGTAGTACAGGGCCGCATTCACGAGGTGCAGCCGGATGACTGGCACAAGCTGATGAAGGTCGATCTTGACGGCGTTTACTACTGTATTCACCACTTTATGCCCGACCTGCTGAAAACCCAGGGCAACGTGGTCAATATCTCTTCAGTGTCCGGCCTGGGCGGCGACTGGGGCATGAGCGTCTACAATGCGGCGAAAGGCGCGGTGACCAACTTTACCCGCTCGCTGGCGATGGACTACGGCGCCGACGGCGTGCGCGTCAACGCCATCTGCCCCGGCCTGACCTTCACCGACCTCACTGAAGAGATGAAAAACGACGAGGCGCTGATGGAGCGCTTCTATGACCGCATCGCGCTGCGTCGCGCTGGCGAGCCGGACGATATCGCCATCGCGGTGCTGTTTATCGCCAGCGACGACGCGCGCTACATTACCGGCGTCAATCTGCCGGTCGACGGCGGCATTACCGCCTCGAACGGGCAGCCGAAACAGGCATAGCGCCACCGACGGCATCGCGCTGTGCGATGCCGCTCACCCTCAGGAGAGACTATGAACCAGGATTATCTGATTTTCGGCGCCGGCTATCACGGCGAGGTCAAAAGCTTTGCAGCGGGCCAGGTAGAAGTTGAGGTTGAGATCAAAGCGCCTGAAGAGACGGAGAGCAGCACCTCGCCGAACCGCGAGGCGCTACAGCGCTACGTGCTGCCGGTGACGGTGATTGCGGTGGACGGCAAACGCTACAACGTGGCGACGGAAGAGAATCCCAGTGAAGATGAGGTCAGGCAGGCGGTTGAGCGCGCCCATGCGCAGCCGATTCAGACCGACGAACTGCTGTAACTCTCGGGGCGCGGCGTCAGCCTCGATCAGACGCCCGCCTCAGCCTTCTGCATCTCCACCAGCACCAGCGGACATTTCCTCACTTTGCAGGCGTGGTTATAGGCCAGCGCGCACACCGAACAGAGATCGCCCTCCGACTCATATTCATACTCCGTGAAATAACGGACGCCGGCGCGCTGTGACTGCGCGGCGCGGAATGACGCTTCAGCCAGAATCGCATCCAGCTCCCGGAAGGTCAGCGCGGAGGGATTATGGAATCCCACTTTGATTCGATAAGTAGCCATGCTGAGATTATTCCCGGCTGGCGCGCCGGCCGCCAGACGGTAATAGTATTTGGTGTGATAGCTGCGGATTATCAGCGGGATAATCCGCAGCTTGCGCCTAGGCCGCGTCGCTGGCGGCAACGTTATCCGTTTCGCCGAAACGCTCGCGCATCAGGGTTTCGATCTGCTCCAGTGATTTGCCGCGCGTCTCCGGCAGCATCAGGGCCACAAACGCCAGCGACGCCACGTTAATCGCCGCAAAAATAAAGAAGGTGCTGTTGCCCGCCAGCGCCAGCAGCGGCGGAAAGACGAAGGCGACCGCCGCGTTGCAGATCCACTGGAAAGAGACGGCGGTGCCGGTCAGCACGCCGCGCACCTTCATCGGGAAGAGCTCCGACATCAGCAGCCAGTAGACCGGCGAGATGCACATCTGCATAAAGAACAGGAACAGCATGATGCAGGCGAGCGCCAGCAGGCTCTGCGTCAGGTTCTGCGGCATAAAGACCAGCACCGCGCCCAGCGCCAGCTGCGCCGCGATCACCACGCACAGCCCGGTTATCAGCATCGGACGGCGACCGAAGCGCCCTACCGCGCGGATCCCCGCCATCACCGCCAGCACCGACACCACGCCGTTGCCGATGGTGGCGGCAATGGAGGCGCTGGTGCCCATGCCGGTCGTTTTCAGAATAATCGGCGTGTAGTACATAAAGGCGTTAACGCCGGTAAACTGAATGACGATGCCCATGCCCGCGCCGAGCAGCAGCAGACGCACCACCCATTTCTCGCGCAGCAGCTCACCGGCCGACGGGCCACGCTCCACTGCGCGCGCCTGTTTGCGCATCTCCGCCATCTCTTTACGCACCTCGCGCGGCGTTTCGCGCAGCTTCTTCATCACGCGCATCGCCTCTTTGATACGCCCCTCCGCCACCAGCCAGTGCGGCGAGGCGGGAACAAAGAAGGTGCCGATAAACAGCAGCGCGCCGGGGATCATCGCCAGCGCCAGCATATAGCGCCACATTTTCGGATCGTGCAGCAGGTAGCTCATCAGCGCGCTGACCACATAGGCGAGCAGCTGGCCGGAGACGATCATCAGCTCGTTGCGGCTCACCAGCGGCGCACGGTGGCGCGGCCCGGCAATCTCGGCGATAAACACCGGCACCGTTGAGGAGCCGCCGCCGACCGCGATGCCGAGCAGCAGTCGCATCGCGACCATTATCTCGACGTCAGGCGCAACGGCGGTGCCGATAGCGCCGGCGACAAAGAGCAGCGCCAGGCTGCGCAGGGTGATGCGGCGGCCGAAGCGGTCGGAGACATAGCCGCTGAGAAACGCGCCGATCGCGGCGCCGAAGATCAGGGAGGAGGTCACCAGCCCTTCGGTGAAGGGGGTGAGGTCAAGACCGCCCTGTGCGGGCGGCAGCGTCATATAGGGCAGCGCGCCGGAAATAATGCCGGTGTCGTAGCCAAAGGCGAGTGCGCCCATGGTTGCCACCAGCACCACAAAAAAGAGCCGCTGCCGAACGGTATCGGCCGACGGCGCGCTGCTGTCGTTTGATTCAGGTTTATTCTGCTCCACATTCACTCCATGAGTTTTAATACCCTGAATTTGCTTATAATTTCACCAACTCAGGCAAGAGTAACAAGTATAGTTGCCCTTTTGAATTTGTGACGCGCGTCACCTGATTTTCCCTTTGCGCGCGGCAATAGCCGCTTTCACGCCGCACGCCGCTCCGGCAACTCTTCCAGCGTGAACTATGATTGATTTTCGTATGGCGTCGTAAAGAGCCGGTTACGCCACCGCCGCATCCCGCCGCGGCGGGCACGCTCTCTCCGCCAGCGACGCGTCAAATACGTTTCCGTCTTACCTTTTGTTGCCTGCATCGCCGGACCTGTGCCGCGCGGTGTGGTTTATCGATCACATTTGATTCAGACGAGGTTATTGAATGGAGTCAGCATCATTTACCAAAAGCTGGGGCGCTGAATATGTCGCCAACGATGCGGTCCGCTTTCGTCTCTGGGCGCCCGGCCAGCATAGCGTGAGCCTGCGCCTTAACGGCAAAGAGACGCAAATGAGCCCGACCGAGGATGGCTGGTTTGAACTGCTCTCGACCGGCGTCGCGCCCGGCAGCGAATATCATTTTGTGCTGCCCGACGGTACGGTGGTGCCCGATCCCGCCTCGCGTGCGCAAAAAGATGAGGTGAACGGCCCCTCGCTGGTGGTGGATCCCAGCCGCTACGCCTGGCAGCATCAGGCGTGGCAAGGCCGCCCCTGGGAAGAGAGCGTGGTCTATGAGCTGCATATCGGCACCTTTACGCCGGAAGGCACCTTCCAGGCGGCGATCGAGAAGCTGCCCTGGCTGGCGGAGCTCGGCATTACCATGATTGAGGTGCTGCCGGTATCGCAGTTCGGCGGCAACCGCGGCTGGGGCTACGACGGCGTGCTGCTCTATGCGCCGCAAGCCGCCTACGGCACGCCTGACGACTTCAAAGCCTTTATCGACGCCGCACACGGCCACGGCCTGTCGGTGGTGCTGGATATTGTGCTGAACCACTTCGGCCCGGAAGGCAACTATCTGCCGCTGCTGGCGCCGGACTTTTTCCATAAAGAGCGCGTGACGCCCTGGGGCGCAGGCATCGCCTACGACGTCGACGCGGCGCGCCGCTATATCGTCGAGGCGCCGCTCTACTGGCTGCAGGAGTACCGCCTTGACGGCCTGCGCTTCGACGCCATCGACCAGATTGAAGATACGTCGGAGAAGCATGCGCTGATCGAGATCGCCGAGCGCATCCGCGCGGAGATTTCCGACCGCCCGATCCATCTCACCACCGAAGACAGCCGCAACGTGGTGTTCCTGCATCCGCGCGATGAACAGGGCAACGCGCCGCTGTTCAGCGGCGAATGGAACGACGACTTCCACAACGCGATTCACGTCTTCGCCACCGGTGAAACCCACGCCTATTACCAGGATTTTACGCCGCACCCGGAAAAATATGTCGCCCGCGTGCTGGCGGAGGGCTTCGCCTATCAGGGCGAAGTGTCACCCCACAGCGGCGAGGCGCGCGGCGTCGACAGCCGCGGCCAGCCGCCTGCGGCGTTCGTCGATTTTATCCAGAACCATGACCAGGTGGGCAACCGCGCGCTGGGCGAAAGGCTGATTAGCCTTATCGGCGCCGATCGCAACAAGGTGCTGCTCGCGACCCTGCTGCTCTCGCCGCATATTCCGCTGCTGTTTATGGGCGAAGAGTATGGCGAAACCAATCCCTTCCTCTTCTTTACCGATTTCCACGGCGATCTGGCCAAAGCGGTGCGCGAAGGCCGCGCGAAGGAGTTCGCCGGTCACGCCGGGCATGAAGGCGAAAGCGTGCCGGATCCCAATGCCGAAGAGACCTTTACCCGCTCGAAGCTCGACTGGCGCAAGCCGCAGAGCGACGAGGGCAAGGCCTGGCTGGCGCTGTCGCGCCGCCTGCTGGCGCTGCGCCAGCAGCATATCGTGCCGCTGCTCGCCACCGCAGGCGGCCACGCCGGACGCGTGGAGCAGAGCGAGGAAGGCTTTATCCAGGTGAGCTGGCGCTTCCCCGCCGGCACGCTGTCGCTGGCGCTGAATATCGGCGAGAAGAGGCAGCCGCTGCCCGATCAGCCCGGCGAAACGATTTTCGCCTGGCCGGAGAATCGCCCTGACCTGCCGCAAAACGCCATCGTCGTGCGCCTGGCCAAAGGAGATGCCCAATGACTATTCCCGCTTCAACTTACCGTATTCAGTTTCGCAACGGCATGACCTTCGACCGCGCGGCGGCGCTGGTGCCCTATATTAAACGGCTCGGCATCACCCATCTCTACGCCTCGCCGATCTTTACCGCCACCAGTGGTTCGACCCACGGCTACGACGTGACCGACGCCAACGCCATCGATCCCGCCATCGGCGGCCGCGCCGGTTTCGATCGGCTGGTGGAGACGCTGAAGCAGGCGGGCCTCGAGCTGATTATCGACATTGTGCCGAACCATATGGCCGCCTCGCTGGAGAACGCCTGGTGGCGCGATGTGATTGAGCATGGCGAGCAGAGCCGCTACGCGCGCTACTTCGATATCGACTGGTCGCGCCGCCTGACGCTGCCCTTCCTGGGCGACAGCTTTGACGCGGCGCTGGAAAACGGCGAAATCGCGATCAAAGCCGATCCTGACAGCGGCAAACCGGCGTTCGCCTATTACGACAGCTTTTATCCCCTCTCGCCGGCGAGCTATCAGGGACGCGAAGCCGAGGTGCTGGCGCTGAGCGATAAGGCGCAGATCGCGGCGCTGCATGACCGCCAGCCCTACCGGCTGATGTCGTGGCGCGACGCGCCGCGCGACCTCTCCTACCGCCGCTTTTTCGAAATCACCGGGCTGGCGGGCGTCCGGGTGGAAGATCCGCAGGTGTTTGACGACAGCCACCGGCTGATTCTGGAGCTGGTGCATTCGGGCGCGGTCAGCGGGCTGCGCGTTGATCACGTCGACGGGCTGGCCGATCCCAAAGGCTATCTTGAGCAGCTGCGCCAGCATGCGGGCGCGGACTGCTACATCACGGTGGAGAAAATCCTCGGCGAAGGCGAACAGCTTCCAGCAGACTGGCCGGTTTCCGGCACCACCGGCTATGAATTTATCGCCTCGCTCTCCGATGCGCTGGTGGATGGCCGCCAGATCGCCGCACTGCGCCAGGCTTACGATCAGACGGTGGGCGAGCCGGTAGATATGCGCGCCCAGCTGCGCGCCGCCAAGCTGCTGATGGCGGATAAAAACTTCGAAGGCGAATTCACCACCCTGCTGAAGCTGGCGGGTGCTATCGCCAGCGCCTCCGGCGTCACGCTGCCGGAGAGCGATCTGCGCGCCGCGCTGCGCGAGCTGCTGGTGGCGTTTCCGGTCTATCGTAGCTACGGCACGCCGGAAGGCATGCCGCCGGAGGGCGCGGCCCTGCTGCAGCGCGTGGCGGAAACGGTGCGCCGCGACGCATCCGGCCTCTCGCCTGCGGCGCTCGACCTGCTGCTGCGCATCATGAACAACGATGTCGACGCCGCCGTCGCGCAGGATGCCGCCACCTTCCGTACCCGCTTTCAGCAGCTGACCGGCCCGCTGATGGCGAAGTCGGTGGAGGATACGCTCTTTTTCCGCCAGCATATGGCGCTGGCGCTTAACGAAGTCGGCGCCGAGCCGCTGCCGCGCGCCTTCTCGCTGGCGCGCTTTCACGATGAGATGCAGATCCGCCGCGAGCGCCAGCCGGACGGCCTGACCGGCACCTCGACGCACGATACCAAGCGCGGCGAAGATGCGCGCGCGCGCCTCTATACCCTGACGGAGTCGCCGCAGCGCTGGGCGCAGCATGTGGCGCGCTGGCGCCAGATGAACCGCAGCGCAGTAGTGGCGCTTGAGGGCGGCCCGGCGCCGGAACCGGCGGTAGAGTGGATGCTTTACCAGGCGCTGGCAGGCGTCTGGCCCGCCTCCGGCGCGGCGAACGCTGACCAGCTGGCGGCTATCGAACCGCGCTTTACCGCCTTTGTTGAAAAAGCGCTGCGCGAGGCCAAACTGCGTACCAACTGGGCGGATGGCGACGAGGCCTACGAAACGGCGGTGCTTGAGTATGCGCGCCGCCTGCTCTCGCCGGATAACAACGAATTCCTCGCCGACTTTAGTCAGGCACTGCTGCCCTTTATCGCGGCTGGCCTGATTAACTCCCTCAGCCAGACGGCGATTAAGCTGACCGCGCCCGGCGTGCCCGATATCTACCAGGGCAGCGAAGCGCTCAACTTCAGCCTGGTCGATCCCGATAATCGTCTGGAGCCCGACTTCGACGCGCTGCAGCGCATGCTGGGCGAACGCGGCGATTTCTCTTCGCCCGAAGGCTGGCAAACCGGTCAGCTTAAACAGCAGACCATCGCCACGCTGCTGCCGCTGCGTCAGCAGTATTACGACCTGTTCCGCCACGGCGACTATCTGCCTCTGGTGGTTAACGGCACCGAAGCCTCACAGGCGATCGCCTTCGCCCGTACCGATGCGCAGCACGCGCTGATCGTTGTGGTGCCGCGCCTGGCTTTCGCCCGTCAGCGCTACAGCGAGGCCACCTCGATTACCCTGAAAGACCCCCTGGCGCTGCGCCGTTACCGCAATGTCTTCACTGGAGAAATGTGTGAGCTCACCGATCGGCTAAGCCTGGAGGCGCTCAACAGCGGTGCGCCGCTGGTGCTGATCGGCATCTGAAGAAAGGAAAAAAGGTCATTCAATGCGGTTGTTGTGGATAACATTTTACTGAATGGAGAGGGATAAATGTCTGAAGCTACAGGGTTTACTATTACGTCGGGTTCGGGCCAGCAGCTGGGCGCCAACTACGACGGCGAAGGGGTGAATTTTGCCATCTTTTCCGCCCACGCCGAGCGTATCGAGCTCTGCCTGTTTGATGAAAGCGGTAAGAATGAGATTGCTCGTCTGGCGCTGCCGGAGTTCACCCACGAGGTGTGGCACGGCTATGTGCCGGGCCTCAAGCCCGGCGCGCTTTACGGCTATCGCGTTTACGGCCCCTACGATCCAGAGAACGGACACCGTTTTAACCCCAATAAACTGCTGATCGACCCCTACGCGCGCGAACTGGCGGGCGACATCGAGTGGAACGAGGCGCACTTCGCCTATGAGCTGCTGCATGAAGATAAGGATCTGACGTTCGACACGCGCGACAGCGCCCCTTTTATGCCTAAGTGCCGGGTTATCGACCCCAACGAGTTCGACTGGCAGGACGATAACCGTCCGAGCATCGCCTGGCCGAACACGGTGATCTATGAGACGCACGTGAAGGGGTTCACCCAGCTGAATCCGGCGCTGCCGGAGGTGCTGCGCGGCACCTATGAGGGCATGGGGCATCAGGCCACGGTCGACTATATCAAAAGCCTGGGCATCACCTCGGTCGAGCTGCTGCCGGTGCACTGGTTCCCGGACGATCAGCATCTGCTGGACCGCGGGCTGAAAAACTTCTGGGGCTACAACTCCATCGGCTTTTTCGCTCCCGCGCCGCGCTACTACGGCCCGCGCGGCATTCAGGGCTTCCGCGACATGGTGCGCGCCTTCCACGACGCGGGCGTCGAGGTGATCCTCGATGTGGTCTATAACCACACGGCGGAGGGCAACGAGCTTGGGCCGACGCTCTCCTTTAAGGGCATCGACAACTTCTCCTACTACCGCACCCTGCCTGGCCAGCATCGCTACTACATCAACGATACCGGCACGGGCAATACGGTGAATACTTCGCATCCGCGCGTGCTGCAGATGGTGATGGATTCGCTGCGCTACTGGGCGGAGTCGATGCATATCGACGGTTTTCGTTTCGACCTCGGCACTATTCTCGGACGCGAGCCGGAGGGCTTCGATCAGCGCGGCGGCTTCTTCGACGCCATTATGCAGGATCCGGTGCTGTCGAAGCTGAAGCTGATCGGCGAACCCTGGGATATCGGCCCCGGCGGCTATCAGGTTGGCGGCTTCCCGCCGGGCTGGGCGGAGTGGAACGATAAATATCGCGACACGGTGCGCGAATACTGGAAAGGCGATAACGTCTCGACCGACTTCGCCGCCCGCCTGCTCGGCTCTGGCGATCTCTACGATCAGCGCGGCCGCCGCCCCTGGGCGAGCGTCAACTTTATCACCGCCCACGACGGCTTCACGCTGAACGACCTGGTCTCCTACAACGAAAAGCACAACGACGAGAACGGCGAGGATAACAACGACGGCCACAACGACAACCGCTCCTGTAACTACGGCGCGGAAGGCGCGACCGAGGATGAAGGCATTAACGCGGTGCGCGAACGTCAGAAACGCAACTTCCTCGCCACCCTCTTCTTCTCCCACGGGACGCCGATGCTGCTGGCGGGCGACGAGTTTGGTCGCAGCCAGCTGGGCAACAACAACGGCTACTGCCAGGACAGCGAGATCTCCTGGGTGCACTGGGAGAACCTCCCCGCCAGCGCGGAGGCGCTGCGCGAGTTTACGCGCCACGTTATCCGCCTGCGCGCCGAGCAGCCGCTGCTGCGCCGCGAAAACTGGCGCGACGGCATGGAGATCCAGTGGTTCAACGCCGGTGGCGGCTTCCAGCAGGCGGAACAGTGGGAAGAAGGCTCGACACTGGGCGTCTATATCGGCCGTCCTGATCTGCAAACCGAGGAGGGCATCTGGCACGACGTGCTGATGCTGATCAACCCGTTTGAGGGCACGGTGCCGTTCCGCATTCCGCAGTTTGGCGAAGGCGGCTGGGTACTGGAACTGACCACCTCCGACAACGACAATAAGGGGCTGGTGATCACCAAAGAGAAGGATTTTGAGCTGGAGGGGCGCAGTCTGGCGCTGTTCCGTCGACCCTAAACCGCAACGCTAGCTAGAGAGGCGCAGCGCCCCGTTTTGGGCCGCTGCGCTTTTTTATTATGTGCGGCATCAGAAGCAGACCTCCTTTTCGTGATATCGATCACAAATCAGCACTAACGGTTAAATTGTACAACTATATTTAAAATTGTACATATTTAGTTAAATTTTCTTTAGCTGATATAGAATTAGCCGTCGCTTTTTTTTGCACGGTTATTTCCGGCAGCGAGAAAAGCAAATAGTCATCTCAAATGTCACATTGCCAAATCGCCATTCTCCTTACATAGTTAAAGTGCATTGAGACTCTTTTAATTATTATTATTTTATACAGAGAGGAATTGATATGACTCAGCGACGTGGTGGAGCAGGTAATTTTGCTGAAAACCCCGACAGAGCGCGGGAAGCGGGTAAAAAAGGCGGGCAGATGAGCAGCGGTAACTTTAAATATAACCGCGAGCGCGCGGTCGAGGCAGGACGCGTTGGCGGCAAGCTCAGCCGCCGCTCCGCCGCGGATAAAAGCGCCAGTTAAAAATAAAATTTCGCCGGGAAGAGGCTTCCCGGCTTTTATTTACTTTATCCTTTTCACCGCATCCTTTTATTCTGCACACCCCATCCCTTTAAATAACACCAGACTCACTATGTAGATAATTAACCGCGTTCAGTGCGACAGCCGCCGTTATTTTGCTGCACGCGTTTCGGCAATAGGTATCGGCTGCCGTAGCCGCTCGGCTGAGACGCCAGTACCCGGCGCAGTACCTGCACATAATCCATGACCAGGCCCGGCGTCCAGGTCATGCCCTCCGCCCGGCTGCGGATCAAACTCAGCAGCCAGAAGTCGGGATCGAGCAGCGCCGCGTAGCCCTTCATGCCGCGCAGCCCCAGCAGTCCCTCTGTGGCGACGTCCAGCGCCTGCATCACGCTGGTGGAGCAGTTGCGCGACGTCAGGTTATAGCGGCAATCCTGACCGTGACGCGCCCAGTAGTTGAGCAGCGCCTGCTGGTTGTAATGCGGCAGCGAAAGGCGCTTGTCGGGCAGACACCACTCTTTGATCTCCCGTTCAAGGGAGCGCTGGTGAAAGCCAGCAACATCATTCTCTTCACGCGCGTGCAGCATTTGCAGCACGCCGCTCAGGGTGCCGGTCATATCCTCGACCGGATAGAGGCTGACGTAGAGGGCGTCGCCCATCGCCAGCGAGGTATGGCCGGTGGAAACCTGTCCGCGATGATCGATAGCCGCAACCCAGCGGTCAAACCAGGGGCGCCGTCCGGCAACGCTGCCCGAGCCCAGCGGCGTCCAGATATAGATGGTGAGCGGTTCGCTGGCGGGCGCGGCGTCGCAGGGAACGTGACGATAATCGAGCCCGTGCGGTTTACGCACGCCCTTTCGGGTAAAGAGCGGCAGCGCCGCTACGCTGGTTTCCGGCGGCAGCGCACGAATTTGCCAGGCCATCTGCAGCAGCGAGAGCGCCCAGCCCAGCAGCACCAGAGCGAATCCCATCGGGATCAGCACGCGATGGGGCAGCGGCCAGTCGGTGACGATCATCAGGCTGAGCAGCCATTCGCCGCCGCCGATCGCCAGCTTGCTGTGCCAGCGGCGACAGCGCATCAGCGTGCAGGCGATGATGCGAAAGCCGCCATCCAGTAAAAAGGCGAGCGCAAACAGCCAGGCGACGCAGCTGCCCTTCTCGTGCGGCGCGGCCAGCAGCGCCGCGCCGAGCAGTATCAGCGTCAGCGCTTTGCTCTGCGCCGCCCAGCCGCTGTCGAACCCGGTTCGCGCGCGCCAGGCCTGTATCACACCTTCGGAGAGGAGGAAAATGCTCAGCAAACAGAGCGGCACAGCCAGCGTGCCGTGGTACAGGCTCTCCAGCACGATACCCGCGCTGGCGGCAAGGCAGAGCGTGCCGGCCAGCAGCAGACCTGGCCAGCTGGCGCGCAGCATCGGCCCGCCCATTAATAAAAAAAGCAATCGCAGCAAAGAGAGTCGCTCCCGTCGAAACAATCAACGTCTGGTTTGCCGGACAACATGCGCGACGGCACCGGGCATTCCTTCTCCCCTGGGCAGGATCCTGACCTGGCGTTAGCAGTGCGTGCAGCCTACGGACTAAAGATTAGTTTTCGCTTAATTTTGTCGCGCCGTGTCGCAACTCGTTTTTGTGCGACAGAAAAAAGGCCTGAGGCGGCATTGCGCGTCAGGCCTGGAGGTTGACGTTTTGTCGCTTAGTTGCCGCGATAGGTGGAGTAGCCGTAAGGGCTAAGCAGTAGCGGGATGTGGTAGTGCTGGCTGGCGTTCTCGATCGTGAAAATCACCGGGATCTCCGGGAAGAAGGTTTTTTGCTTCACGCTGGCATAGTAGTCGCCGGTTTTAAATACCACTTTATAGGTGCCCTGCTCCGCCTGTTTGCCCGCCGGATAGAGCGCGCTGATGCGGCCGTTGGCGTCGGTGACGCCGCTAGCAAGCCTGACCCAGTCGCCGTTGCGGTTTTGATCCAGCTCGACCGTGACGCCAGCGGTAGGAATGCCAGTTTGTAAATTCAGCACGTGAACGCTGATCGGGTTTTTCATCGCGGCAGGTTCCGCCGCCGTGGCGGAGAAAGCGAAAGCCGCCAGCGCGGCGGCACCAAACATTGAGAGAGATTTCATAAGTCGTCCTTTTTTATGTTGAGGACCACAGGTTAAGCCAGCATGCAGCGCGACCTCTCCTTTTTCGTTGCATATCTGAAATTTCCGAGACGTGCAGCGCGGGATATTTCCCTTCTGGTGTGGTTAATAAAAATGATTATTTAGCCTGCTTTTTTCCCTGCCCCGTCTTTTTCTGACCTGTTTGATTCTGGACGCCCGCAGCGGTGCGACGTTTTTATTTTTTCCTGCCGCGCGCGGTTATGATAATTTGGTAGCAAATATTCTCCTAAGTTAAGCGATGACCTTATCCCGTATCCCCGCCGCGCCCGCCAGAGAGCGTGGCAGACCAAGAACTTTCGATATCGATATCGCCCTGGATAACGCCATGATCGTCTTCCGGCAGAAAGGCTTCCACGCCTCGTCGATCGCCGATCTCAGCGAAGCCATGAATCTGACGGCGGGCAGTATCTACAAGGCTTTCAAAGACAAACGCAGCCTGTTCCTGCGCGTGTTCGAACGCTATATCAGCGTGCGCGGCGCCGACCTGCGCGCGCGCCTGCAGCACTATCCTACCGGCAGGGCGCGCATCGCCGAAATGCTGCAGTTTTATCTCGACTCCGCCCGTGAAATCGAGGGGCGGCGCGGCTGCCTGGTGGTCGGCAGCACCGTCGAGCTGCAGAGCCTGGACGAAGAGCTTTCCGAGCTGGTGCGCCAGGCGGTGCTGCGCAACCGTAATTTTCTTATCGCACTGATTCGCGAAGGCCAGGAGGACGGCTCGGTTTCTGCCGCGCTGGATGCGGAGACGGCAGCAGGCCTGTTATTGTGCGTGGCGTTCGGCATGCGCGTAGTGGGGAAAGTTCAGGATGTGACTAATGGAGCAGAAACGATTAATATGCTGCTTGGCATTCTGGATTAACCTGCTTGCCCTATTAGGAAATATTTATTTCCTAAATGCAGGGTAGCAGCGCGTTTTTCTCAGACGATCGTTCTGTTTGTGCTTTATTCCGGTTAAATAGTTAAAGAGATAATGCGTTCAAAATTACCCATTCGTCATCGCTTTTCAGGAGACAGAGTGAACCACAATGAAACTGCTGATAATCAGGACGTTTACGCTCTGCTTGGCCGGGTGGTGGCGCAGCTCCTGCAGCCTGGCGAAGCCCTTCCCATCCAGGAAATTATTGGCGCGCTCTATCGCGCTGGCGCACGCGCAGAAGATCCAGAAATCAAGGCCGCCTGCGAGCGCGCAATTCGGCTGCTGGCCAGTAAATTAAACTGACACCAGGCTGTTATCTGCTTACCAGTCTGACCAAAATTTTTCCTAACCCGTTGTTAATACTGGCAGCATAGTGAAGTTCAAAAAATAAACGTCGGCCTGCACAGGTAATCCTGTACAACCCCGTAAAAATTGTATAACTTTAGGCCTGACTTAACTGATTATCTTTTAATCATACGGACTTTAAGGGTTGTTTATGCGTCAGACTGGAGACAGGCCAACCACAGGCAGTGATATCGCCCACTACTTCAAGAAGGCGACGCTGCCATGCGAGCAGGAAACCCTGGGGCGGATCGTGGTCGAGATCCTGCGCGCGGGTAAACAGCTCAACAGGAAGACGCTCTGCACCAAACTGCTGGCCCGTCTTGAGGTTGCATGCAGCCCGGAAGAAGAGCAACATTATCAGAAACTTATAGGCTTATTGTTTAAGCGTTAATTATAATTTGCAGGCTGACCATTGCGTTCATCCCCTGCCCGCAGCATGATTCACAGTGGAACGTGTCAGGGAGAGCATTTTGACGGATACAGGCCGCAGGCGAGAGCTCGCATAGCCGGTTTTGCGTCTGACCACTCTCTCCCGTCAACGGGCAAACACTGTAACAAGAGATGCGGGTATGCACAGAAGTAAGATTGAAAAACTCACCGATTACCTGATTGGCGAAGCCGTCGCCGCGCTGCTTGAGCAAAATGCCTCGATTTCGGGCGCCTCGCTGGCGAATCGCCTGAAAGCCATGGCACTGACGGAGCACGACAGCGAAAGAAAACAGGCGCTGGCGCTGGCGCTGGCGGAGATACGCCAGGAGTTTCCTTCGGCGCGCGCCGTCAGTGAACCGCCGCGCGGCTATCCGGAACCGCTTTCGTCCAGCGCAAAGAAACACTGAGGCTTCAGGCCGATCGCTTATCTGACGATCGGCAAATCTGAAAAGCGGGTGGTATAGGCTGGTGACAGCATATCGCGCTTCATCGCCCAGCTCTTTTCAATGCCCTGCCCGGCAAACCAGAGTGTTCCCCTGCCCGCCTGATTGATTTTATCTACCACCTGCATCAGCGCTTCGCTATTGGCTCGCGGCCCACAGGCGTCAAACAGATGCAGCTGCGCCACGTTCTGGCTGAAAAAATCGCCCAGCATGACGCCCGCCTTCATGTAGCGGTAGCCGTCCAGCCAGATGCGATCCAGCGCCTCTGTGGCGATGCGGACGATATCACGCGTATCGTTGGAAGGGGTCAGCAGCTGCCCCATCGCCTGATTGCCATAATAGGCTTCATTGGCCGCGTGCGGGCTGGTTTTCAGAAACACGGCGATCTGCCGACAGTACTGATTCTCCTGCCGCAGCTTTTCCGCCGCCCGCTCGGCATACTGACAAACCGCCTGCCGCACCGCGCTGTAATCGGTGAGGCGCGTGCCAAACGAGCGCGAGCAGACGATTTGCTGTTTCGTCGGCACCATCTCTTCCAGATCCAGGCAGGCTTCGCCGCGCAGTTCGCGCACCGTGCGCTCCAGCACCACGTTAAAGTGCTTGCGGATGACCCAGGTAGAGCTGTCTGCCAGCTGCAGCGCGTGCTCAATGCCCATCTGATGCAGCTTTTTAGCGATACGCGCGCCGACGCCCCACACCTCTTCTACCGGCACCAGCGCCATCAGCTTACGCTGCCGCTCGGCGTGTGACAGGTCGACCACACCTTGCGTACCGCGATATTTTTTCGCGGCGAAGTTGGCCAGCTTCGCCAGCGTCTTGGTAGGCGCAATCCCGACCCCTACCTGCAAATGCAGTTCCTGCTTCACGCGCGCCTGCACGGCGCGCCCAAACGCCTCAAGCGGCTGGCAAAAGCTGACGCCGCTCAGGTCCAGGAAGGCCTCATCGATACTGTACATTTCTACCGCTGGCGCCATCTCCTCCAGCGTGGTCATAACCCGCAGGCTCATATCGGCATAGAGCGCGTAGTTAGAGCTAAAAACCTGCACCCTGTGCTGGCGCAGCGTTTCTTTCAGCTTAAAAAAAGGGGCGCCCATCTTAATGCCGAGCGCCTTAGCCTCTGCGCTGCGGGCGATCACGCAGCCGTCGTTATTGGAGAGCACCACCACGGGCACGCCGCGTAAGTCGGGACGAAAGACGGTTTCACAACTGGCGTAGAAGCTGTTTACGTCCACCAGCGCGTACATATTAGTGCGTCGATTTAATAACGTAGGTCACGACGCCAAACACCTGAAGTCCTTCGGGCGCGTTAATGGGGATCGGGCTGTGTTTGCTGTTGGCTGGCATCAGCAGCAGAGAAGGATGGATGCGAAGCTGTTTAATAGTAAATTCGCCATCAACGGCGGCGACGATAATATCGCCATGCTTCGCCGTAAGAGAGGAGTCGACGACAATCATATCCCCCTCGCCTATGCCTGCGTCGATCATCGAATCGCCGCTGACGCGGAGAAAATAGGTTGCGCTAGGGTGCTGCACCATCAGGTCATTCAGGTCGATGCGTTTTTCGATGTAATCCTGCGCGGGCGACGGAAAACCGCAGGGCACACGCTCAATGTAAAGCGGCAAAGAGAGCAGGTCGCGGACTTCCGCGGGGCGATATAACTTCATGAGAAAGGCTCCTTCTTCTGAATACTGTATATAAATACAGTAATATCAAACTCATGATTTAATCAAGGCGCGGCGGTGGTAAAAATGGTAAACCCACTGACGCTGAAGGGATTATTTTTTGTAAGGCCGGGCGCTTCATCGGTGCCATGAGCAAAATATCGCCTTAATTCAAACTGATATGATGATAATATGAGCACTGAAACCTGAATAAAACGGGCTTTCGCCGGGCTTGTGTTTTCATCATCTCACCCCTTTTCAGAGTGTCATCTGCTTTACCTGGCAGTGACGGCCGCGAGGCGCCCCCTCCCCTTTTCCGCATCGCTTTTGATGCTCTGATGGTTAAATGTTTACTCGACCGTCCAAAACGGATTCTGGCTTTTTTACCCTGAAGAGGGGCAGTCGCTCTTTGTAAGAGATATAAATCAGCGCATCGTTTTTTTAAAAACGATTAAAACGCTATATTAATAGCAGCTAAATAACAGCATGCGCGTGAAAGGTAGGTCTCTAACCGTTAGAGATGAAGGTATTTATTTATTTTAAATCAGTGGCGGCGTTTATTAACTATGTTATGCTTAAAATGAATTCTGAGCCCAAGCCTCCACCAGAGATATTGCTCTACGAGTCCGTTTCATATCCAATATGACTCCCCCCTGCACTGCAGGGGAATTTTTTATTTCGCTTTATTAAATATCACTATCCTTCTTCCCTCTCTGTTTCCCCTGGCTATGCGCGGCGTGACCGGTGCAGGCGCGTCTCTACAGAAAAGAGTGGCCTGTCCAGAGCAGCTTAGTTACCGTGCTGCCAGATATAAGTTGCAGACCATTCTTAGTAATCGTTTTCAGATATAAAAAACCACTACAATTCAATCACTCCCTTTTATCAGCAACCTAATCATTAGAAATCTAAATTTATAATATGGCCCGTCGGAAAGGCAATTATCGCTGACGTTGACTATGTTTAAGCGGCTCGGTAATGAAATCCACAATGCTTACTGAGCGGCTGTTACTCCAACCCCTTGCCCCCTTTTGGGGGCTTTTTTTTTGGCCGAAGCGCCCCTGGCGCGATGGGGCCGCCGCTGCTGCGCAGTATCCCGAAAGGGGCCCTGATAAGCCGATACAGGGCCCGTCATCCCGCATGCAGGCGCTGTGCGACAGCGGCAAAAAACCAGTAACAGCAAAGGCCTACAGCCTGTACTGCTGACGGACCTTTCGCGGCCTGCTCAACAGATCGACGGACCCTCAACGTATGTCAGCCATACTCAAGCAAGCGAAACGCAAATGAGTCTGGCACGAACGCTTTAGCGTGCTGCCTGCCGCGCCGGAACAGAGGCCGCTACCCGCTGACGGCGCAGAGAGACAGCACTGCTCATTTCGACGCAGGCGCTGCCGGCGTCGCTACTCCTGCTGCTGCAGCGCCTCCCTCATCATCTGTTCATTGCTGAGGCGTTTGCGCACAAGGCTGTTATATTTCGTCAGCCACACGGAATATTGATCAACCTTTTTTTGCGCGTCCGCTTCATTTTCAGCGTAGCAGAGGAAAATGCGGCTTTTAGTATTGCTGTGTTCATCAACGGCGTACACTTCAAAATCCACGCCATATTTACTGTATATAATGGCGGTAAAAGAGATTTTCTCCCAGGATTCAATTTTATTTTCAAACTGCTTATAGTTCACGTTATTCACCTGACAATAATTAATGCTCGCGCCCGGCCAATAGCCGGGCACGAGCATTATAACGTCAGCAGAAAAGCATAATTGTTTAAAAAAGTCATTTCACATTTAACCCTTCATAAAATATGCGTGACTTTGCTTTAAATCAAATCAAGCGACACTATTAAAGCGAGCGACCTTTTCGCCGCTGCATCGTGACAGACACAGCGCCCTCTTTACCGCTTCGTTTTTACCGTTTCGCTTTAGACGATCACGACATATTATTTGTCGAGTCAAAAGGTGAAGGCGGCAATAAACGGCTGCCGACTATTTCAAAATCCATTTGGCGAAAATAGGTGGCCGTTATCGGAATGGCGCTTTGCGGCCGATACCAGCCGAACTGAGATAAGTAGTACCAGACCTGTAGCGGTTCGTTTCCCGATTTAACCCAGTAGAAACCTTCTTTCATAAGTGACTCGCTCAGCGAATGCTGTTTTAAAGACACTCATGCATGTCTAATCGTGAGCGGCGCCTGAATTTAGCGCCGCAGCGGGTTTTCCTGCGCTCATGACAACGTACCCAGAACTTAAAGCATAGCACTCTTTAAGCTGAATGACCGATTAATAAAACAAGGAGACCATTTCCTGCCGCGAACCTGCCGTTTATTCTGTTAATTGGTGGCGCTTAATCAACGCATTTATCTCGCCTTTTCAGCAGATATCATTAATGCGCCGCCTGGTTAACTTTGCCTGATAAAAAACCTCGCCAGATAGCGAGGTTTTTACCTATCGTCACGCCGGGTAATAATTAATCTTTACTCTGTAGCAGGAAGCGGTAAATAAGCCCGCCGATACAGCCACCGGCAATCGGCACCAGCCAGAACAGCCAGAGCTGCTGCAGCGCCCAGGTTCCCTGAAAAAGCGCAACCGCCGTACTGCGCGCCGGGTTGACCGACGTATTGGTGACCGGAATGCTGATCAGATGAATTAGCGTCAGCGCCAGACCAATGGCGACGGGTGCAAAGCCCGCTGGCGCTTTTTTGTCAGTGGCACCGTGAATAACGATCAGGAAGAATGCGGTCAGCACCAGTTCGACTATAACGGCTGACTGCAGGGAATAGCCGCCAGGCGAATGCTCACCGAAGCCATTAGAAGCGAAGCCGCTGGCGGTCGCGTCGAAGCCTGCTTTGCCGCTGGCGATAAGATAAAGGACGCCAGCCGCCGCAATACCGCCAATAACCTGTGCAATGATATAGGGCACGACGCCTTTCGCGCTAAAACGGCCGCCCGCCCACAGGCCCAGCGTGACCGCAGGATTAAAATGGCCGCCGGAGATATGGCCGACCGCATAGGCCATGGTCAATACCGTCAGACCAAATGCGAGCGCCACGCCGAGAAAGCCGATACCTAATTGCGGCCAGGCAGCGGCGAGCACTGCGCTTCCGCAGCCGCCGAATACCAGCCAGAACGTGCCGAAAAATTCAGCCGCAGTTTTTTTTAACATCATCTCCCCCTGGTTTTTTGCAACGTTGCAGCGGGCGTAAATGGCCTGCCCGCCAGTATGAAAAAAAGATAAATAGCTACTGGCTTGAACGTTTAAATAACGCCTGCCGATTTTCACGCTCTACTACTTTCTCGTGAGGCTGAAAACTGGCAAAAAAAATACCCTGAATAAACAGGGTAAGTTTTAACAAGCCAAGAATACAAAGATTACATTTTAAGAGGTTGTTTGAGCCGGGTCACTTAACAACACACGCGCTAATAATATTCCTCTCTGCGCTTTACTTTATGATCCCGGTCAATTTTAACCGCCCCGGCTTTTCGTCATTATTCTCAAATGGGAAGATTGGTTGCGGACACGTAATTAATCAGGCTTTACGTAGCAAAAAAGTGTATTAACGCTGGCAAGAGAGCGGGCTATTCCACAATTAACCGCCCATGCAAAGGCTGCAGCGGCCGGTTATTACTCGACTTCAGCGCCTGGCGGAAAGCGTCCAGCTGTGCCTGCGACAGCGTAACGGGCTGTTTCATGACCAGCCAGCGCAGCCCTTCACTACACGGCGGCGTCGTCAGGGAGCCGCTAAAGCGATAATAGTGCAGGTCGTCAGGAAAGAGCGGACGGAGATCGACCCGCCGGTCGACGGTCACGGTGTGATGGCGCTGCGCCGGGATCACAGCCAGAAGCGGATTAAGCGCCGGGTTCGCTTTCCCGACCTCAAACATGACGGCCACTACCGCCAGCTCGCCTGCCGCATTGCTGTGGACAAAATGCGCCTCCAGCGGAAAACTGCGCCCCTCTATCTGGTTCTCGCTAGGGGTATGGAAGTGATACTGCTTCAGCTGAAAGATTTCGCCGTCGAGCCTGAAATCATCTTCATCCTCCACGCTGACCTGTATGGTATGGCCATTATTCACCAGGGTTTCGGCAGAGGTGTGGAACTCCAGCCCCAGCGGCGGCAGCTGGCCGTCAATGGCGTTTTTAATATCGATCGGCGACTGGAACTGCCCCTGGTGACAGGTCTGATAATCCGCCGCCAGCTCGCCCCAGTGCGCCGGTCCCGCTTTGCCCTCGTAGCTCCAGTGCGGTGCCGATGCGCAGGCGGTGCCGATAGCGCTCAGCGCCATTAACAGCGCCGCCAGTCCGGTTTTTTTCATCGTTTATCTCCCTTCATTGTTGAACATCATTGTCGCCCAGCGATGTTATTCTCGTCCGGTTTGCCGCAACAAGGCGCTTGTGTGCGCTGGCGCGCTAAAGGAAGTCCAGAATGACGATAACGCGGCGGCACACTAATTAGCCTATAAAAGGCTCACGTCAGTGAGCCTGGCTCTGTCAAAACGGAGGGTTAATTGAGGCGCGCTGCGTCAGCCTGCGCCTGGGCTAATTCGCTCTTTGCTGATTCTACCTTTAGTTTTTTCTCTGCGACCTTGTGCGTCTTTTTAGAAATTTTATCCAGGCGTCCGTCTGCTTTCGCCTCTTCCAGCTCCTGCTGCGCTTCCTGCAGCTCAAGCTCCGCCTTTTTCACCTTTCGCTGCTGCTTGCTGACATCCTGATTCGCTCGCTGCGCCTGACGATCCTCGGTGCAATACGTTTTTACCTTCTCCCGTGCGATATTAAGCCGGGAGAGTTCTGCGCTGTTGTTATATTTCTTAGCCTGCTCAATTTTACTATTCAGCGCGGAAAGTTGATCGCTGCAGGAATCGGTAGACGCAAAAGCAAATAGCGGCGCGGCCGCGAGAAATAATACAACCATTTTCTTTTTCATATATAAGTTAACTCCTTGTTAAAAACACATATATGGATTTATCCGGCGCCACTATAACCTGGATTTGACGGTAAAAATCAAAGCCTGCTTTAAATAAAAAGAGAGGAAAAAATAGAAAAACAGATGAATTACTGGCTGACGCTATTTATTCCGCGGGACACAGGCAATTGTATATGGTTTTTACAGAGCAGCGGACGCGAGAAAAAGACACGATAAGTTAAAAAAAGGAAAAGGCATCAGGGAAAAGCGCGGTGAAGAACAACTCCGATCGCCGCAGGGGCGATCGGAGAGAGGTCTGTTACATATTTTCGATGATCGCGTCACCAAACTCTGAACATTTCAGCAGTTTAGCGCCTTCCATCAGACGTTCGAAGTCGTAGGTCACGGTTTTGTTAGCGATCGCGCCTTCCACACCTTTAACAATCAGGTCGGCCGCTTCGAACCACTGCAGGTGACGCAGCATCATCTCTGCAGAAAGAATAACGGAACCTGGGTTCACTTTATCCTGACCAGCATATTTCGGCGCGGTGCCGTGGGTCGCTTCGAACAGCGCGCATTCGTCGCCGATGTTCGCGCCCGGTGCGATACCGATGCCGCCAACCTGCGCCGCCAGGGCGTCGGAGATGTAGTCGCCGTTCAGGTTCATACAGGCGATAACGTCATACTCCGCCGGACGCAGCAGGATCTGCTGCAGGAACGCATCGGCAATCACATCTTTCACGATGATATCTTTACCGGTGTTCGGGTTCTTAATCTTCATCCACGGGCCGCCGTCCACCAGCTCAGCGCCGAACTCTTCTTTCGCCAGCTGGTAGCCCCAGTCTTTGAACGCGCCTTCGGTGAACTTCATGATGTTGCCTTTGTGCACCAGCGTCAGCGAGTCGCGGTCATTCGTGATCGCATACTCAATCGCTGCGCGCACCAGACGTTTGGTGCCCTCTTCCGAACACGGCTTCACGCCGATGCCGCAATCCTGCGGGAAGCGTATTTTCTTCACGCCCATCTCGTCGCGCAGGAACTTGATCACTTTGTCCGCTTCGGCAGAACCGGCTTTCCACTCGATACCGGCGTAGATATCTTCTGAGTTCTCACGGAAGATCACCATGTCGGTATCTTCAGGACGTTTAACCGGGCTCGGCGTGCCTTTGTAGTAGCGAACCGGACGCAGGCAAACGTAGAGGTCGAGCTCCTGACGCAGCGCCACGTTCAGAGAACGGATGCCGCCGCCAACTGGCGTCGTCAGCGGGCCTTTGATGGCGACGCGATACTCTTTGATCAGGTCGAGGGTTTCCTGCGGCAGCCAGACGTCCTGGCCGTAGAGCTCTACCGATTTCTCGCCGGTGTAGATCTCCATCCAGGAGATTTTGCGCTCGCCGTTGTAGGCTTTTTTCACCGCAGCGTCGACGACCTTCAGCATCACCGGAGAAACGTCAACGCCGATGCCGTCGCCTTCAATGTAAGGAATGATCGGGTTATTCGGCACATTGAGTTTGCCCTGATCCAGGGTGATTTTCTGACCTTCCGCCGGAACAACTACTTTGCTTTCCATTAACCTCTCCTGGGCGTTTTGTTAATAAATTGTAAGATGTGGGGTCATGATACTTGAATATTTACGCCGCGCCAATCGTCACTGTTTCGCGTTATAATGCGCCGATTGTCACCGACTGCAAAGCTCATGCGAAAAAGTTCTCAGCAAATTCACCAGCATAAACGCCCTGACCGCGCGCCACGCGGCGCTCAGCGCAAACCATCGCGCGCGCGCGGACCGCGACGCGTCATATTATTTAACAAACCATTCGATGTTCTGCCACAGTTTAGCGATGAGGCTGGCCGCCAGACGCTGAAGGATTTTATCCCGGTCGCCGACGTCTATGCTGCCGGTCGTCTCGACCGCGACAGCGAAGGCCTGATGGTGCTGACCAACGACGGCGCGCTGCAGGCGGCGCTGACCCAGCCCGGCAAGCGCACCGGCAAAATTTACTACGTTCAGGTCGAAGGCGAGCCGCAGGAGGCGGATCTTGCGGCGCTGCGCAGTGGCGTTAATCTGAAAGATGGCCCTACGCTGCCTGCGGGCGTCGAAAAGGTCGACGCGCCGGCCTGGCTGTGGTCGCGCCAGCCGCCAATCCGCGAACGTAAAGCGATCCCTACCTGCTGGCTAAAGGTGACGCTCTACGAGGGCCGCAACCGCCAGGTGCGCCGTATGACGGCGCATATCGGCTTTCCAACGCTGCGCCTGATCCGCTATGCGCTGGGTGACTATCGGCTCGACGACTTAGCGCCGGGCGCGTGGCGCGACATAACCGATTCGGCCTAAGCATTGCTGCCCTTTTCGATAACGTCAGGTTAACAATCCCGGAGGATCGATGTTTAAACCTCATGTCACCGTCGCCTGTATCGTGCAGGCCGAAGGCGAACTGTTAGTGGTGGAGGAGCGGGTAAAGGGCCGCGCCACCTGGAATCAGCCCGCCGGTCATCTCGAAGCGGACGAAACGCTGCTGGAGGCGGCGCGGCGCGAGCTGCGCGAAGAGACCGGCCTTGAGTGCACGCTCGACTATTTTCTCGGCGTCCAGCAGTGGATCGCGCCGGACAATACGCCTTTCGTGCGTTTTCTGTTTGGCGTCGACCTGCCGGAAAAGCGCGCGACCGCGCCGCAGGACAGCGACATTGACCGCTGCTGGTGGCTGACGCCTGAGCAGATTATCGCCGCAGATAACCTGCGTTCGCCGCTGGTCGCCGAAAGCGTGAGGCTGTGGCAACAGGGCGCGCGCTATCCGCTGCATCTGATTGCGCCGTTCCAGTGGCCGTTTCGCGAGGGTGCGCGCCACGCCGACGCGTGATAGAATATGCCGCCTGTTTTTTTATCGTAATCAAGAGTGCGTCATGTCTGACAACAGCCAGAAAAAAGTGATCGTCGGTATGTCCGGCGGCGTCGATTCTTCCGTTTCCGCCTGGCTCCTGCAGCAGCAGGGCTATCAGGTAGAAGGCCTGTTCATGAAGAACTGGGAGGAAGACGACGGCGAGGAGTATTGCACTGCCGCGGACGATCTGGCGGACGCGCAGGCGGTGTGCGACAAACTCGGCATCAAGCTGCATAAAATCAACTTTGCCGCAGAATACTGGGACAACGTCTTCGAACACTTCCTTGAAGAGTACAAAGCGGGCCGCACGCCCAATCCCGACATTCTCTGCAACAAAGAGATCAAATTCAAAGCCTTCCTGGAGTTCGCGGCGGACGATCTTGGCGCGGACTACATCGCCACCGGCCACTACGTGCGCCGGGCGGACGTCGACGGCAAAAGCCAGCTGCTGCGCGGCCTCGACGGTAATAAAGATCAGAGCTACTTCCTCTATACGCTGAGCCACCAGCAGATCGCCCAGAGCCTGTTCCCGGTCGGCGAGCTGGAGAAGCCGGAGGTGCGCCGCATCGCCGAGCAGCTCGACCTCATCACCGCAAAGAAAAAAGATTCCACCGGCATCTGCTTTATCGGCGAACGCAAGTTCCGCGACTTCCTCGGCCGCTATCTGCCGGCGCAGCCGGGCGCGATTGAAACCGTAGACGGCCAGGTGGTCGGCGAGCATCAGGGGCTGATGTATCACACCCTGGGCCAGCGCAAAGGGCTGGGCATTGGCGGGCTGAAAGAGAGCAATGACGATCCCTGGTATGTGGTGGACAAAGATGTGGCGCGCAACCGCCTGATCGTGGCGCAGGGCGCCGATCATCCGCGCCTGATGTCGGTGGGCCTTATCGCCCAGCAGCTGCACTGGGTCGATCGCCAGCCGATCGCCGCCCCGCTGCGCTGCACGGTGAAGACCCGCTATCGCCAGACGGATATTCCCTGCGAAATCGTGCCGCGCGGCGACGATCGCATCGAGGTGCGCTTCGACGCGCCGGTCGCCGCGGTAACGCCCGGCCAGTCCGCCGTGTTCTATCTCGGCGACCTGTGCCTCGGCGGCGGCATTATCGAAGAGCGCCTGCCGCTGAGCGCAGACTAAGTCGGCACGGCTGACGCGTAGACAGGAGTAACCGTGGCTAAAAATTATTACGACATTACGCTGGCGCTGGCGGGCATCTGCCAGTCGGCGCATCTGGTTCAGCAGCTGGCGCATCAGGGCCAGTGCCAGCCGGACGCGCTTAACGTTTCGCTACGCAGCGTGATTGATCTCAATCCCGGTTCGACGCTGGCGGTGTTCGGCAATGACGAAGCTAACCTGCGCCTCGGGCTGGAAACGCTGATGGCGGTGCTCAACAGCAGCAGCCGTCAGGGCATGGGCGCGGAGCTGACGCGCTATACGCTGAGCATGATGGTGCTGGAGCGCAAGCTGAGCGGCAACAAAAGCGCGCTTGATACCCTGGCGCAGCGCATCAGCCAGCTCGATCGCCAGCTGGCGCACTATGAACTCGGCTCGGAAACCATCACCAGCGCCATGGCGGCCATCTATGTCGACGTCGTCAGCCCGCTTGGCCCGCGCATTCAGGTCACCGGCTCGCCCGCCGTGCTGCAGAATCCGCTGCTGCAGAGCAAAGTGCGCGCCACGCTGCTGGCGGGCATTCGCGCGGCCGTGCTGTGGCAGCAGGTCGGCGGTGGCCGCTTCCAGCTGATGCTCTCGCGCCAGCGTTTGCTGCGCGAGGCGAAAACCATTTTATCCCGGCTCTCCCCGGCTTATTAAGTCGATGAGGCCCATACTGTTAACGATTCAGGAGTTGCACTGATGGAATTATCCTCTCTGACCGCCGTCTCACCCGTCGATGGTCGTTACGGCGATAAAGTCAGCCCGCTGCGCGCTATTTTCAGCGAATACGGTTTGCTGAAGTTCCGCGTTGAGGTTGAAGTACGCTGGTTACAAAAACTGGCGTCCACCGCAGAGATCAAGGAAGTTCCTGCATTTGACGCTGACGCAAACGCTTTCCTCGATGCAATCGTCGCCAGTTTCAGCGAAGAAGACGCGGCGCGTATTAAAACCATTGAGCGCACCACCAACCACGACGTAAAAGCGGTCGAATATTTTCTCAAAGAGAAAGTTGAAAGCGTGCCGGCGCTGCACGCGGTGTCGGAATTCATTCACTTCGCCTGCACCTCCGAGGATATCAACAACCTGTCGCACGCGCTGATGCTGGAAAGCGCGCGCCGCGACGTGATCCTGCCCTACTGGCAGCAGATCATTGAGGCGGTTAAGCGTCTGGCGCACGAATACCGCGATATTCCCCTGCTGTCGCGTACCCACGGCCAGCCAGCCACGCCCTCTACCATGGGCAAAGAGATGGCAAACGTCGCCTACCGCATGGAGCGCCAGCTGCGCCAGCTGGGCAAAATCGAGATTCTGGGCAAGATCAACGGCGCGGTGGGCAACTACAACGCCCATATCGCCGCCTATCCAGAAGTCGACTGGCACCAGCTGAGCGAGCAGTTCGTCACCTCGCTGGGCATTACCTGGAATCCCTACACCACCCAGATCGAGCCGCACGACTATATTGCCGAGCTGTTTGACTGCATGGCGCGCTTCAACACCATTCTGATCGACTTCGATCGCGATATCTGGGGCTACGTCGCGCTCAACCACTTCAAACAGAAAACCATCGCGGGCGAAATCGGTTCCTCTACCATGCCGCACAAGGTCAACCCAATCGATTTCGAAAACTCCGAGGGCAATCTGGGCCTGGCAAACGCGGTAATGCAGCACCTGGCGAGCAAGCTGCCCGTTTCGCGCTGGCAGCGCGACCTCACCGACTCGACGGTGCTGCGCAACCTCGGCGTCGGCGTCGGCTATGCGCTGATCGCCTATCAGGCGACGCTGAAAGGCATTTCCAAGCTGGAAGTGAATCGCGAACGTCTGCTGGACGAGCTGGATCACAACTGGGAAGTGCTGGCGGAGCCGATCCAGACCGTGATGCGCCGCTACGGCATCGAGAAGCCGTACGAGAAGCTGAAAGAGCTGACGCGCGGCAAGCGCGTTGACGCGGCGGGCATGCAGACCTTTATCGACAGCCTCGCGCTGCCGGAAGAGGAGAAAACGCGCCTGAAGCAGATGACGCCAGCTAACTATCTCGGCCGCGCCGTGCAGATGGTTGACGATCTGAAATAAGCGCAGACGCAGGCGGGTCGGACCCGCCTGCGTTAAGCTGTTGTTTAAATGTTTTTGCGTATACTTTATCTTTACTTAACTGCTCTGAGAGTAAGGAAAAGCCATGCGTGTTTTGGTTGTGGAAGATAATGCTCTGCTGCGCCATCATCTTGCCGTTCAGCTGCGAGAAATGGGCCATCAGGTAGACGCCGCAGAGGACGCAAAGGAAGCCGACTATTTTTTACAGGAGCATCTGCCCGATATCGCGCTGGTCGATCTTGGCCTGCCGGATGAAGACGGCATGTCGCTGATCCGCCGCTGGCGCGGGCAGTCGGTGCGTCAGCCGATTCTGGTGCTTACCGCGCGCGAAGGCTGGCAGGCCAAAGTTGAAGCGCTGGAAGCGGGTGCCGACGACTACGTCACCAAACCTTTCCATATCGAAGAAGTGGCCGCGCGCCTGCAGGCGCTGATGCGTCGCAACAGCGGACACGCCTCGCAAATCATCGATATGGCGCCCTTTCAGGTCGATCTCTCGCGCCGCGAGCTGACCATCCACGACCAGCCGGTGAAGCTGACCGCCTTTGAGTACACCATCGTTGAAACGCTGATCCGCAACGCGGGCAAAGTGGTGAGCAAAGACTCCCTGATGCTGCAGCTCTATCCCGACGCCGAACTGCGCGAAAGCCATACCATCGACGTGCTGATGGGCCGCCTGCGTAAAAAAATCCAGGCGCTGCATGCAGATGAGGTGATCACTACCGTACGCGGTCAGGGATACCGCTTCGATCTCTGATGAGCTGGTTTCAACGCTACCGTCCCCTGTCGCTGCGCGCCCGCTTTTTGCTGGCCTGTTCCGCTATCGTGCTGTTTCTTTCGCTCTCCTACGGCATGGTGGCGGTAATCGGCTACGTGGTTAGCTTCGATAAGAACACCTATCGCGTGATGCGCGGCGAAAGCAATCTCTTCTTTACGCTGGCGCAGTGGCAAAATAACCGCCTGACCATCGCGCAGCCGGAGCGCATGACGTTTAACTTTCCGACGCTGGTATTCATCTACGATGAACAGGGCAAGCTGCTGTGGCAGCAGCGCGACGTGCCGGAAATCCGCGCCAAAATCCAGCGCGAGTGGCTGCTGAAGCCCGACTTCTACGAAATCGACACCAGCAACCGCACCAGCGCCATGGCGATTGGCAACGATCAGTCGGCGCAGCAGCGGCTGCACGCCATCGATAACGACAGTAACGACACCTTTACCCACTCCGTCGCGGTCAATCGCTATGACGCCACCACTAACCTGCCTGCGCTGACCATTGTGGTGGTCGACTCGATACCGCAGGAGCTGCAGCATTCGGACGTGGTCTGGTCCTGGTTCAGCTACGTACTGGCCGCCAACCTGATTCTGGTGATCCCGCTGCTGTGGCTGGCGGCGCACTGGAGCCTGCGCCCGATCGGCCATCTCGCCACGCAGATACGCGAGCTGGAAACCAGCCAGCGTGAGAATCTCGACGATGCGCCGCCGCAGGAGCTGCGCAGTCTGGTGCGCAACCTCAATTTGCTGCTGAGCAACGAGCGCCAGCGCTATACGCGCTACCGCACTACCCTTTCCGACCTGACCCACAGCCTGAAAACGCCGCTGGCGGTGCTGCAGAGCACGCTGCGCTCGCTGCGCAACGGCAAAGATCTCACCATCGAGCAGGCCGAGCCGGTGATGCTGGAGCAGATCAGCCGTATTTCGCAGCAGATCGGCTACTATCTGCATCGCGCCAGCATGCAGGCGGATCACAACCCGCTGCTGCGCGACCTGCATCCGGTGTCGGCGCTGCTCGACAGCCTCTGTTCGGCGCTCAATAAAGTTTATCAGCACAAAGGCGTGGAGATTACGCTGGACGTTTCGCCGGAGGTGACCTTTATCGGCGATAAAAATGACTTTATGGAGGTGCTGGGCAATGTGCTGGACAACGCCTGCAAATATTGCCTGGAGTTTATCGAGGTGAGCGCGCGGCAGACCGATCAGGCGCTGCATCTGTTTATCGACGACGACGGCCCCGGCATTCCCGAAAGCAAGCGCGATCTCGTCTTCGTGCGCGGCCAGCGCGCCGATACGCTGCGGCCCGGCCAGGGGCTGGGCCTGGCGGTAGCGCTCGATATTCTGGAGCAGTATGAGGGCCAGATTATCGCCACCTCCAGCCCGCTGGGCGGCGCGCGCATGGAGGTGATTTTTCGCCGACAGGAAGTCGAACATCGCCGCGAGTAGAAAGGCGCGCAGGCTGTTATACTTGGCTGCATTTACAGCCCTGCATGGAACCACCCTATGGACTATCAGCTCGATCTTAACTGGCCCGACTTTATTCAGCGCTACTGGCAAAAACGTCCGGTGCTGCTTAAGCGCGGTTTTAAAAACTTTATCGATCCCATCTCTCCTGACGAGCTGGCCGGACTGGCGATGGAAAATGAGGTGGACAGCCGTCTGGTCAGCCATAACGACGGCAAGTGGCAGGTGAGCCACGGTCCTTTCGAAAGCTACGATCATCTGGGCGAAAACAACTGGTCGCTGCTGGTGCAGGCGGTGAACCACTGGCATGAGCCCTCTGCGGCGCTGATGCGCCCGTTTCGCTTTTTACCTGACTGGCGCATCGACGATCTGATGATTTCCTTCGCCGTGCCGGGCGGCGGCGTCGGCCCGCACTTCGATCAGTACGACGTGTTTATTATTCAGGGCACCGGCCGTCGTCGCTGGCGCGTCGGCGAGAAAGTGCCGATGAAGCAGCACTGTCCGCACCCCGACCTGCTGCAGGTCGAGCCGTTCGACGCCATTATTGACGAAGAGATGGAGCCCGGCGACATTCTCTATATTCCGCCGGGATTCCCGCACGAAGGCTATTCGCTGGAGAATGCCATTAACTACTCTGTCGGCTTCCGCGCGCCGAGCGGCCGCGAGCTGATCAGCGGCTTCGCCGACTACGTGCTGGCGCGCGAGCTGGGCAGCTACCGCTACAGCGATCCTGAGGTGCCGGCGCGCGACTGCCCGTCGCAGATTCTGCCGCAGGAGATTGAAGGCATTCGCAAGGTGATGCTCGACGTGATCGATCAGCCGGAGCATTTCGCCAGCTGGTTCGGGGAGTTTATCTCCCAGTCGCGTCACGAGCTGGACGTCGCCCCGCCGGAGCCGCCCTATCAGCCCGATGAGATTTACGACGCGCTGCAGCAGGGCGATACGCTGTCGCGTCTTGGCGGCCTGCGCGTGCTGACCATTGGCGAGGCGGTGTTTGTCAACGGCGAGCGCGTCGAGTGTTCGCAGCCGGAAGTGCTGACGGCGCTGGCGCACCGCCATACGCTAAGCCTGGAGGATTTCGGCGAGGCGCTGGACGATCCGTCGCTGCTGGCGCAGCTTGCCGCGCTGGTGAACGCCGGATACTGGTACTTTGGCGACGCCGAGTAGAACCACCAGACGACTCAAAAGCTCAAACGCGGGTGGCATGGAGCGAAGAGCAAAGCGTCCCACGCCAGGGATAAAAACGCCGGGAGCGTTTTTAAACAACGCAGCGCGTTGGCCCGGTAACGGCGCACCTCAGGGATGAGGCGCGTAGCTACGCGGGCCGAGCGAGCAGGGATGCGTTTAGCGACTTTGCGATCGCTCCACGCCGTCCGCGTAAGCGCTGCGCCTACTGACGGGGACGTTTTTTACCCCTTTTTCTCCGCCGCCAGCTCCGCCAGCCGGACAATCACCTCCACCGACTGCGCCATAATATTGAGCGAGGCGAACTCGTGCTTGCCGTGGTAGTTATAGCCGCCGGTAAAGATATTCGGGCACGGCAGTCCTTTCCACGACAGCGCAGATCCGTCGGTGCCGCCGCGAATCGGCTTCACCTTCGGCTCGATGCCGCAGTCGCGCATCGCCTGCAGCGCCAGCTCGATAATATGCGGATGCGGCTCTACCTTCTCGCGCATATTGCGATAGCTGTTGCTGATCTCGACCGTAATAGAGCAATCTTTGTGCAGCCCGGCGTTAAGGCGCTCGGCGATCGCCGTCAGCACCTGCTTGCGCTGCTCAAAAGAGGCGGTATCGAAATCGCGAATAATGTACTGCAGCTCGGCGTGCTCAACCGTGCCCTTCATCTGATGCAGATGGTAAAAGCCCTCATAGCCGTCGGTAAACTGTGGACGCTCTTTCGCCGGCACCTCGGCATGAAACGCCGTCGCCACGTCGAGCGCGTTCACCATCACGCCTTTCGCCGAGCCGGGGTGCACGTTATTGCCGACGATCTTCACCACCGCCGAGGCCGCGTTGAAGTTCTCATATTCGAACTCGCCGAGATCGCTGCCGTCGATGGTATAGGCCCAGTCGGCGGCGAAGCCTTCGACGTCGAAGTGCGAGGTGCCGCGGCCAATCTCTTCGTCAGGGGTAAAGGCGACGCGAATGGCGCCGTGCGGAATATCGCTTTTGGCGAGGCGCGCCATCGCCGTCATGATCTCGGCGATGCCCGCCTTATCGTCAGCGCCGAGCAGCGTCTTACCGTCGGTGGTGATCAGGGTATGGCCGATCAGCTTATGCAGGATCGGGAACATCACCGGTGACAGCACCTCTTCGCCCGTGCCGAGCGCGATATCGCCGCCGCGATAGTTCTCAATAATCTGCGGGTTTACATTCTTCGCGGTAAAATCGGGCGAGGTATCCATATGGGAAATAAAGCCGATTACCGGCGTTGGCCAGTCGACGTTGGCGGGCAGCGTGCCCATCACGCAGCAGTGATCGCTGAGCGAAACGTCGATAAAGCCGAGCGCAATCAGCTCTTCCTGCAGCTTGCGCGCCAGCGTCCACTGCCCTTCGCTGCTCGGCACCTGACGCGCCTGCGGTTTTGCCTGCGTCTCTACCGCCACGTAACTTAAAAAACGTTCAAGTAACTGATCCATATGCCATCCTTCAAAAGAAGCCGACCATCATTATCAACAGTCGCGTTCGACGCGTGTTGCGTCATATCATTATCTGACAGGTTAACCTGCGCTGTGCGTTTGCAGAAGAATCTTTTAACAGGACTGTTAACATAAGTGGTCAGGGAAGCGGAGAACAGCCCAGTCGCCTCTTTTCACCGCCAAAACATGGCATTGCCCTGTTTTTCAGGTATCATCGCGCCCTCTCGCTGGCTGGCCGACGTAAACGGCTATGCTGTAACCTGTTCGACCCTATTACCGACTGAGTGACTAAAATGACGCAAACACGCGCGCAGCAGGCGCTGGTTACGCTTTCTGGCATCAGTAAAGCTTTCGACGGCAAGTCGATTATCAGCGACTTCAACCTGACCATCGACCACGGCGAATTTATCACCCTGCTTGGCCCGTCGGGCTGCGGCAAAACCACTATTCTGCGGCTGATCGCCGGGCTGGAAGAGGTCGACAGCGGCCGCGTGATGCTGGATGAGAGCGATATTACCGATACGCCCGCCGAGCATCGCCACGTCAACACCGTCTTTCAAAGCTACGCCCTCTTCCCGCACATGTCGGTGTTTGAAAACGTCGCCTTTGGCCTGCGCATGCAGAAAACGCCCAATGCGGAGATCGCCGCGCGCGTCAGCGAGGCGCTGGCGATGGTGCAGCTGGAGAGCTTCGCCGATCGCCGCCCGCATCAGCTTTCCGGCGGTCAGCAGCAGCGCGTCGCCATCGCGCGCGCGGTGGTGAACCGCCCTAAAGTGCTGCTGCTTGATGAATCGCTTTCGGCGCTCGACTATAAGCTGCGCAAGCAGATGCAGAACGAGCTGAAGGCGCTGCAGCGCAAGCTCGGCATCACCTTTGTGTTCGTGACGCACGACCAGGAAGAGGCGCTCACCATGTCCGACCGCATCGTGGTGATGCGCGACGGTAAAATCGAGCAGGACGGCACGCCGCGCGAAATCTACGAAGAGCCGAAGAATCTGTTTGTGGCGCGCTTTATCGGCGAAATCAACGTGTTTGATGCCGACGTCCTCGACGCCAGCGCCGCGCCGCGCGTGCGCGCCCGCGTCGAAGGCCGCGAGTGCGATATCCACTGCCCCTTCCCGGTCAGCGTGGGCGATCGCCTGCATGTGCTGCTGCGCCCGGAAGATCTGCGCGTCGACGAGGTGCACAGCGACCAGGCGGTAGAAGGCCTGATCGGCTACGTGCGCGAGCGCAACTACAAAGGCATGACGCTGGAGTCCACCGTCGAGCTGGAGAACGGCAAGCTGGTGACGGTCAGCGAATTTTTCAATGAGGACGATCCTGACTTCGATCACTCCCTGAATCAAAAGATGGCGGTGAACTGGGTTCCCAGCTGGGAGGTGGTGCTGCCCTATGAAGCTGATGCGTAACCGTTTCCAGAAAGGCGTCACGGCGCTGATCGTCGGCTGGCTGGCGCTCTTCGTGCTGCTGCCGAACCTGATGATCTTCGTTACCAGCTTTCTGACGCGCGACGACGCGCACTTCGTCCGTATGGCGTTCACCCTCAGCAACTATACGCGGCTGCTCGATCCGCTCTATGGCGACGTGCTGCTGCACTCGCTCAATATGGCGGTTATCGCCACGCTCTGCTGCCTGCTGCTGGGCTATCCCTTCGCCTGGTGCCTGACAAAGCTGCCGGCGCGCCTGCGCCCGCTGATGCTGTTCCTGCTGATCGTGCCCTTCTGGACCAATTCCCTGATCCGCATCTACGGGCTGAAAATCTTTCTCAGCACGCGCGGCTGGCTGAATGACTTTCTGCTGTCGCTCGGCGTTATCGAGACGCCGTTTCGCATCATGTATACGCCGCAGGCGGTGATCCTCGGCCTGATCTACATTCTGCTGCCCTTTATGGTGCTGCCGCTCTACTCCAGCCTGGAAAAGCTGGATCGCGCCTGCCTGGAGGCGGCGCGCGACCTCGGCGCCAGCAAAACGCAGACCTTTTTCCGCATTATTCTGCCGCTGACCATGCCGGGCATCGTCGCGGGCTGTTTGCTGGTGCTGATCCCGGCGATGGGGCTGTTCTACGTGGCGGACCTGATGGGCGGCGCGAAGAATCTGCTGATCGGCAACGTCATCAAGAGCCAGTTCCTCAACATCCGCGACTGGCCATTCGGCGCGGCGACCAGCATCGTGATGACGCTGCTGATGGGGCTGATGCTGCTGTTTTACTGGCGCGCCGCGCGCCTGCTGAATAAAAAGGTGGAGCTGGAATGATCGCACGCCTGCTACGCGGCGGCTTTATGGCCGCGATTTACGCCTGGTTTTATATCCCTATCGCCATTCTGATCGTTAACTCGTTCAACGCCTCGCGCTTCGGCATCAACTGGCAGGGCTTCAGCACCCAGTGGTACAGCCTGCTGGTGAATAACGACAGCCTGATTCAGGCGGCGCAGCACTCGCTGATGATGGGGGTGCTCTCTGCCAGCTGCGCGACGCTGATCGGTTCGCTCACCGCCGTGGCGCTCTACCGCTATCGCTTTCGCGGCAAGCCCTTCGTCAGCGGCATGCTGTTCGTGGTGATGATGTCGCCCGATATCGTGATGGCGATCTCCCTGCTGGTGCTGTTTATGCTGCTCGGCATTTCGCTCGGCTTCTGGTCGCTGCTCTTTTCGCACATCACCTTCTGCCTGCCCTTTGTGGTAATTACCGTCTACTCGCGGCTGAAGGGGTTTGACGTGCGCATGCTGGAGGCGGCCAGGGATTTGGGCGCCAGCGAAACCACGATTTTACGTAAAATTATTCTGCCGCTGGCGATGCCGGCGGTGGCGGCGGGCTGGCTGCTGAGCTTTACCCTGTCAATGGATGACGTGGTGGTCTCCTCGTTCGTCACCGGGCCGACCTTTGAGATCCTGCCGCTGAAGATCTATTCGATGGTGAAAGTCGGCGTTTCGCCGGAGGTGAACGCGCTGGCGACGATTTTGCTGCTGCTGTCGCTGCTGTTAGTCGGCATCAGCCAGCTGTTGCTCCGTGATAAAACCAAATAGAGGATTGATGATGAAAAAATGGTCTCACTGGCTGGCGGCTGGGGCGCTGGCGCTGGGCATGCAGGGCGCGCAGGCTGACGAGGGCAAGACGCTCTATTTCTACAACTGGACCGAATATGTGCCGCCGGGGCTGCTGGAGCAGTTCACCAAAGAGACCGGCATCAAGGTGATCTACTCCACCTACGAGTCCAACGAGAGCATGTACGCCAAGCTGAAGACCTGGAAAGATGGCGCCTGGGATCTGGTGGTGCCCTCGACCTACTTCGTGGCGAAGATGCGCAACGAAGGCATGCTGCAGAAGATCGACAAGGCGCAGCTCAGCAACTTTAAAAATCTCGACCCAAATCTGCTGAATAAGCCGTTCGATCCCAATAACGACTATTCGATCCCCTATATCTGGGGCGCAACGGCGATCGGCGTCAATACCGACGCGGTGGACGCGAAGTCGGTGCAGAGCTGGGCCGATCTCTGGAAGCCGGAGTATAAGCAGAGCCTGCTGCTGACCGATGACGCGCGCGAAGTGTTCCAGATGGCGCTGCGTAAGCTGGGTCTCTCCGGCAATACCCGCGACCCAAAAGAGATCAATGCCGCCTATGAAGAGCTGAAGAAGCTGATGCCGAACGTGCTTGCCTTTAACTCCGACAATCCCGGCAACCCCTATATGGAAGGGGAAGTGAATCTTGGCATGATCTGGAACGGTTCCGCCTATGTGGCGCGTCAGGCGGGCACGCCGCTGGAAGTCATCTGGCCGAAAGAGGGTGGCATTTTCTGGATGGATAACCTGGCGATTCCGGCTAACGCGAAAAACAAGGCGGGCGCGCTGAAGCTGATTAACTTCCTGCTGCGTCCCGACGTGGCGGCCAAAGTGGCGGAAACCATCGGCTACCCGACGCCGAACCTCGCGGCAAAGGCGCTGCTGCCGAAAGCGGTGGCGAGCGATCCGTCGCTCTACCCGTCAGCCGAGGTGATTAAGCATGGCGAATGGCAGAACGATGTCGGCGACGCCAGCGTGCAGTATGAGACGCTGTTCCAGAAGCTAAAAGCGGGTCGGTAACAAAAAGGCGGCAAAGCCGTCTTTTTGTTGAACCGGTGCCAACGCGGGTAGCCTGGTCCGATCGCAAAGTCGCTCAAGGCATCCCTGCGCGCTCGGCCCGCGACATCCTTGTCGCGGGACGCTTTGCTCTTCGGACCAGGCTACCCGCTTGCTAACATTTGTGCGGCCTGACTAAAAAGCCATTACTTATACAAACTCCGCAAAAAACCATCCACAAACTGCGGCACTTCCTGGCTCGCCAGCCCGTAGTGACGCTCGGCGAACTCGTTGCCCACCTGGCTCGGCTCCAGATTCAGCTCCACGGTATGTGCGCCCTGCAGTTTGGCCTCATGCACAAAGCCCGCCGCCGGATAGACATGCCCCGAGGTGCCGATGGCGACAAAAAGATCCGCCTTCTCCAGTGCATGGTAAATCTCCTCCATGCCGATCGGCATCTCGCCGAACCACACCACTTGCGGACGCAGCGGCGCAGGAAACTGACAGCAGGTGCAGCGATCGTCCGTCGTCAGATCCTTATTCCACTCAATCACCTGACCACTGCTGGTGCAGCGCACCTTCAGCAGCTCGCCGTGCATATGCAGCACGCGACTGTTGCCCGCGCGCTCGTGCAGATTGTCGATATTCTGCGTCACCAGCAAAAAGTTATCGCCCAGCACCTGCTCCAGCTCGGCCAGCGCCTTGTGCGCGGCGTTGGGCTGGATCTCACTGGACTGCAGCGCGCGGCGGCGCGCGTTGTAAAAACGCTGCACCAGCTCAGGGTTGCTGCGATAGCCTTCCGGCGTCGCCACATCCTCTACGCGATGCTCTTCCCACAGGCCGTCGGCGGCGCGAAACGTCTGGATACCCGACTCGGCCGAAATGCCCGCGCCGGTCAGCACCACCACGAACGGCTGCGGATGGGCCGCCAGCTCAACCTGGCGATCGCGCTCGAAAATACGCTGGCGAAAACGCTGGTGCACCTTGCGGCGGGTCTTCTTATAGCGGGCGAGGCGCAAGCGTCGACGCGGTGTGCGCATAAAAACTCCTTATGGGCGACGTCGAGCGCCGCCAGAAATCTCAAGTGTAGCGGCCGCGTATGACAGCGCGATGCCGCCGTTTTCGCCGTGCTACTGCCCGCTGAGCACGCGCGCCGGATCGATGCGGCTGGCGCGCCGCGCCGGATACCAGCTCGCCAGCAGGCTCAGCACGATGGCCGTCAGCAGCACGAAGCCGACATCGAGCCAGTGCAGCTCCGAGGGCAGAAAATCGATAAAGTAGATATCGCCCGCCAGCAAATGATGGCCGGTCAGCGATTCCAGCCCGCGCACCAGAGGGGTGAGATTGAGCGCCACCAGCACGCCGATGACCACGCCGCTGACGCTGCCGAGCAGCCCAGCCAGCAGGCCGTACCAGATAAAGATGGCGCGGATCAGGCCATCTTTCGCGCCCAGGGTGCGCAGGACGGCAATGTCGCTGCTCTTCTCCTTCACCGCCATCACCAGCGTCGAAACGATATTGAAACAGGCTACGCCAATCACCAGCACCATCGCCAGATACATGATGGCGCGGATCATCTGAATATCGCGGTACATATAGCCGAAAGTGCCAATCCAGCTGCGAATATAGACGTAGCCGTGGGTCGCCTCGCCCGCGTCGCGCACCAGCTTCACCGCCTGAAAGGGATCCTGCATCTTCAGGGCGATACCCGTGACACTGTCACCCATATCGAGGTATTTTTGCGCGTCCGCCAGCGGCACCAGCGCCAGACTGTGGTCCAGCATGCCGCTCAGCTGCAGAATGCCGCTCACCTGCAGGCGAATGCGTTTCGGCTGTAGCAGCTTCGTGCCGCCATCGTTATTGGGGATCAGGATAGTAATCCAGCTCCCCTGCCTGACGTTCAGCGTGCGGGCGATGCCGCCGCCTAAAATAATCTGCTGCTTGCCGGCGGCGAAGGTTTTCCAGCCGTCGCCTTCAACGAACTGCGGCAGCGCGCTGAGGCGCGGCTCCTGGGCCGGATCGACCCCTTTCACCTGCAGCGCCTGCAGCTTTGCCCCGCTCTCGATCAGCCCGGTAAAGTTCACATAGGGCGCGGCGGCGGCGATGCCGGGTACCTGCTCTACAGGCACAATCAGCGACTGCCAGTTGCGGAACGGCTGATTCACCGCCTCAATCTCGCCATGCGGCACCACCGCCAGAATACGGTTGTTCAGCTCGCGTTCGAAGCCGTTCATGGCGCTCAGGCCGACGATCAGCACCGCCACGCCCAGCGCGATGCCGAGCGTCGAAATAATCGAGATCAGCGACACCATGCCGCCGCCGCGGCGACCGCGGCTGAAGCGCAGCCCTAACAACAGGGATAACGACGAACCCATCAGAGCGCTCCTGCTAAGGTCACCTGCTCGCTAAGCTGACCGTCACGCATCTCCATCTGGCGCGACAGGCGCTGCGCCAGATGCAGATCGTGCGTCACCACCAGAAAGGCGGTGCCCTGACGGACATTCAGCTCGCCCAGCAGTTCAAAAATGGCGTCGGCGTTGCGCGCATCGAGGTTGCCGGTCGGCTCATCCGCCATCACCAGGCGCGGACGGTTGACCAGCGCGCGGGCGATAGAGACACGCTGACGCTCGCCGCCCGACAGCTCTGACGGACGATGATGCGCGCGCTTCTCCAGCCCCACCGCCGCCAGCATTTCGCGCGCGCGCTGCTGCGCCTCCGCCTTGCTGACTTTGCCGATCAGCAGCGGCATCGCCACGTTTTCCAGCGCGTTGAAGTCGGGCAGCAGGTGATGGAACTGGTAGATAAAGCCCAGCTCGCGGTTGCGCAGCGACGCTTTCGCAGAAGAGGACATGGCGTTCAGCGACTTGCCGTCAAACACCACGTCGCCGGCGGTCGGCGCGTCCAGGCCGCCCAGCAGATGCAGCAGCGTACTTTTGCCGGAGCCGGAGCTGCCGACAATCGCTACCAGCTCGCCGGGCTGCAGGCTAAAGGTGACGTTGCGCAGCACGTCGGTCTGCACGCTGCCTTCCTGATAGCGTTTGCACAGCTCGCGGCACTGCAACAAAGGGGTGTTACTCATAACGTAAAGCCTCAGCGGGTTGAACGGCGGCGGCGCGCCAGGAGGGATAGAGCGTCGACAGCAGCGCGACGACCATCGCCGTAACGGCGATGGTCACCACCTGCCAGACATTGATGTCGACCGGCAGCGCCGCGCCATCTAAAAACAGGCCAATAACCGGCATCAGATTATTGAGCTGGCTGGCCAGCAGCACGCCCAGCAGCGTGCCGAGCAGCGCGCCGATAATCCCGGCGCTGGCGCCCTGCACCATAAAGACCGCGACAATCTGCCGGCGCGTCAGCCCCTGGGTTTGCAGGATCGCTACCTCGCCCTGCTTCTCCATGATTAGCAGGCCAAGCGAGGTAATAATATTAAAGGCGGCGACGGCGACGATCAGGCTCAGCAGCAGCCCCATCATGTTCTTCTCCATGCGCACCGCCTGGAAAAGATCGCCCTTGCGCTCGCGCCAGTCTTTCCACACCAGTCCGGCAGGCAGCGCCTGCTGGCTCAGCGCATCCACCGCCAGCGGTTTGTCGAGCCACAGACGCCAGCCGGTGATGTTGCCCGCCGGATAGCGCATCAGGCGCGAGGCGTCCTGCTGGTTAACCAGAATCTGGTAGCCGTCCACTTCGCTGTTGGCGGCGTAGGTGCCCGCCACGGTGAAGAGACGCTGGCTTGGCACGCGGCCCATCGGGGTAAACTGGCTGACCGACGGCACCATCAGGCGCAGCTCGTCGCCGCGCTTAACGCCAAGCTGCGTCGCCAGCTGCTCGCCGAGGATCACGTTGTACTGGCCCGACTGCAGCACGCTTTGCGGCGTGTTGACCAGATAAGGCGTGAGCGGATCTTTCTCGTCGGGCTGAATGCCGAGCATCACGCCAACCGAGACGTTATGCGCGCTCTGCAATACCACGTCGGCAGTGGTGAGCGGCGCCATGCGGCTGACGCCCGCCAGCTTGAGGCTTTCAGCGGGCTGCTGCTGCGGGTTGATGCTGCCCTTCTCGCTGGTCACCAGCGCCTGCGGCATCAGGCCGAGAATATTCCCCTCCAGCTCGCGTTCAAAGCCGTTCATCACGGACAATACGGTGACCAGGGCCAGCACACCGAGCGTGATGCCGATAGTGGAGAGCCAGGAAACGAAGCGACCAAAGCGATCCGATGCTCGCCCGCGCATATAGCGCAGGCCGATAAATAGCGCGACAGGTTGATACATGTATTCCGTCTTGGCAGTTGCCTGAAAGTAGACCAGTGATGATAAAGGAGGCGTTCGGTTTATGAAACCTCTAACCCGCTGAGTACGCGGCAAAGTGTGGCCGATTTTCGTCAAAAAGAAATCCCGCCAGACTCGTCTGTACGTTTAATCACCTGCCGTGCGGTTAGGCTACACTTTAAGGTGGAGTCAGCAACCTGCTCCTGAGGCGCTGGAGGAAACACCATGTTCAAATATCCCAAAGGCAGCATTGTGAAACATAAGTCGGGAGAGATAAAAGGCGAGATTGTTAACGTTTTTGAACAGGGAGACGCGCCCACCGGCTACTACGTTAAGTGGGACGACGGCAACCACAGCTACCATCTGGAAATGGAGCTGAGCTGGGCGAACGTCGATCGTCCGCGCATGCACTATACCCAACCATCCGCTAAATAACTCGGCCACCGCGCAAAGGAAAAACCGCCGCAGCAGGTGATCGCCAGGGCGTAATGTGGAATCATGACGCCCTGGAAAAAATGGAGAGAACCACAAGATCCCATGTCCGAACAGATCCGCTATGCCCTGCCCGTAAAATCCGGCGATCGCCGCCAGCTCGGTCAGCTGATCGGCGCCGCGCACGCGGTAGAGTGCGCCAGCATAACCGAGCGCCACGCCGGTCCGGTGCTGATGATCACTCCCGATATGCAAACCGCGCTGCGCCTGCTGGATGAAATCCGCCAGTTCACCGATCTTCCCGTCAGCCATCTCGCCGACTGGGAAACGTTGCCCTACGACAGCTTCTCGCCGCATCAGGACATTATTTCGGCGCGCCTGTCGACGCTCTACCAGCTGCCCACCATGACGCGCGGCATGCTGATTATGCCGGTAAATACCCTGATGCAGCGCGTCTGTCCGCATCCTTTTTTACACGGCCACGCGCTGGTGATGAAGCAGGGGCAGAAGCTGTCGCGCGATCGCCTGCGCGATCAGCTGGAGCAGGCGGGCTATCGTCACGTCGACCAGGTAATGGAGCATGGCGAATATGCCACGCGCGGCGCGCTGCTCGATCTCTTTCCGATGGGCAGCGATCAGCCCTACCGCATCGACTTTTTCGACGACGAGATCGACAGCCTGCGCCTGTTCGACGTCGACAGCCAGCGCACGCTGGAAGCGGTGCCGGCGATTAACCTGCTGCCAGCCCATGAGTTCCCGACCGACAAAGCGGCAATTGAGCTGTTCCGCACCCGCTGGCGCGAGCTGTTCGACGTGCGCCGCGAGCCGGAGCATATTTATCAGCAGGTGAGCAAAGGCACCCTGCCCGCCGGCATCGAATACTGGCAGCCGCTCTTCTTCGAGCAAGAGCTGCCGACGCTGTTCAGCTACCTGCCCGACAATACGCTGGTGGTGAACTGCGGCGATCTTAACGGCAGCGCGGAGCGCTTCTGGCAGGACGTCGAGGCGCGCTATGAAAATCGCCGCGTCGATCCCATGCGTCCGCTGCTGACGCCGACCTCGCTCTGGCTGCGGCCAGATGCGCTGCTGGGCGAGCTGAACCGCTGGCCGCGCGTGCAGATGACCAATGAGGCGCTGCCGGAAAAAGCGGGTAATACCAATCTCGGCTACCAGCCGCTGCCCGATATCGCCGTGCAGGCGCAGGCTAAGGCGCCGCTCGATCCGCTGCGCCAGTTCCTCGATGGCTTTAGCGGCCAGGTCACCTTCTCGGTCGAGAGCGAAGGCCGCCGCGAAAGCCTGCAGGAGCTGCTGGCGCGCATTAAGCTGCGTCCGCAGACGGTGCGACATCTCGATGACGCCAGCAGCGAGCGCTATACCCTGATGATCGGCGCCAGCGAGCGCGGCTTTGTCGATACGCAGCGCGACCGCGCCCTGATCTGCGAAAGCGATCTGCTGGGCGAACGCGTCAGCCGACGCCGCCAGGATACGCGCCGCACCATCAACCCCGATATTCTGATTCGTAACCTGGCTGAGCTGACGCCCGGTCAGCCCGTGGTGCATCTGGAGCATGGCGTCGGACGCTACATCGGCCTGACTACGCTGGAGGCGGGCGGCATCATGGCGGAGTATCTGATGCTCTCCTACGCCAACGACGCCAAGCTCTACGTCCCGGTCTCCTCGCTGCACCTCATCAGCCGCTATGCCGGCGGCGCGGATGAAAACGCCCCGCTGCACAAGCTGGGCAGCGACGCCTGGACGCGCGCGCGGCAGAAAGCGGCGGAGAAAGTGCGCGACGTCGCCGCCGAGCTGCTGGATATCTACGCCCAGCGCGCGGCGAAAGCGGGCTACGCCTTTAAGCACGACCGCGAGCAGTATCAGCTTTTCTGCGAGAGCTTCCCGTTTGACACCACACCGGATCAGGCGCAGGCGATCAACGCGGTGCTGAGCGACATGTGCCAGCCGCTGGCGATGGACCGCCTGGTGTGCGGCGATGTCGGCTTCGGCAAAACCGAAGTGGCGATGCGCGCCGCTTTCCTCGCGGTAGAGAACCATAAACAGGTGGCGGTGCTGGTGCCGACCACGCTGCTGGCGCAGCAGCACTACGACAACTTCCGCGACCGCTTCGCCAACTGGCCGGTGCGCATTGAGATGCTGTCGCGCTTCCGCAGCGCTAAAGAGCAGACGCAGGTGCTGCAGGCGGCGAGCGAAGGCAAAATCGATATCCTGATCGGCACCCACAAGCTGCTGATGAGCGACCTGAAGTGGCACGACTTAGGGCTGCTGATTGTCGATGAAGAGCATCGCTTTGGCGTGCGCCACAAAGAGCGCATCAAGGCGATGCGCGCCGATGTCGATATTCTGACGCTTACCGCAACGCCGATTCCGCGCACTCTGAATATGGCGATGAGCGGCATGCGCGACCTGTCGATTATCGCCACGCCGCCCGCGCGCCGCCTGGCGGTGAAGACCTTCGTGCGCGAATACGACGCGCTGGTGGTGCGTGAGGCGATCCTGCGCGAAGTGCTGCGCGGCGGTCAGGTTTACTACCTCTACAACGACGTCGAGAATATCGAAAAGGCGGCGCAGCGGCTGACGGAGCTGGTGCCGGAGGCGCGTATTGCCATCGGCCACGGCCAGATGCGCGAGCGCGACCTTGAGCGGGTAATGAACGACTTCCATCACCAGCGTTTCAACGTGCTGGTCTGCACCACTATTATTGAGACCGGCATCGATATCCCGACCGCCAACACCATTATTATCGAGCGCGCCGACCACTTCGGGCTGGCGCAGCTGCATCAGCTACGCGGCCGCGTAGGGCGTTCGCACCATCAGGCTTACGCCTGGCTGCTGACGCCGCACCCTAAAGCGATGACCCCCGACGCGCAGAAGCGTCTGGAGGCGATCGCCTCGCTGGAGGATCTGGGGGCGGGCTTTGCGCTGGCGACGCACGACCTGGAGATCCGCGGCGCGGGCGAGCTGCTGGGCGAGGAGCAGAGCGGCCAGATGGAGACGCTGGGCTTCTCGCTCTATATGGAGCTGCTGGAGAACGCGGTAGAGGCGCTGAAGGCGGGGCGCGAGCCGTCGCTGGAGGATCTCACCAGCAATCAGACTGAAATCGAGCTGCGCATGCCTGCCCTGCTACCGGAGGAGTTTATCCCCGACGTCAATACCCGACTGTCGCTCTACAAGCGCATCGCCAGCGCCGACAGCGAAGAGGAGCTGCAGGAGCTGAAGGTGGAGATGATTGACCGCTTCGGCGTGCTGCCGGACGCGGCGCGCAATCTGCTGGATATCGCCGCGCTGCGGCTGGTGGCGCGCAGTCTCGGCATTCGCAAAATTGAGGTGAGCGACAAAGGCGGCTTCTTCGACTTTGCGCCGCAGAACAGCGTCGACCCTGGCTGGCTGATTAGCCTGCTGCAGAAAGATCCGCAGCAGTGGAAGCTCGATGGCCCGACTCGACTGCGCTTTACGCGCGATCTGGCCGAGCGCAAGCTGCGCATGGAGTGGGTGCAGAACTTTATGGCGCAGCTGCGCGAAAACCGCGTGTAGCGGTGCGACAACGTCTCCCGCCAGCGGGAGACGTTACTTCCCTTACTTCAGCGCCATCGCATCGCGCAGCGTAAAGAAGAGATCGGTCTGGTCGGTCAGCCCCACTACGTTAGCCGCCCAGGGGCCGTAGGCCGCGACGCGCAGCTGCGTGCCGGTATGGCCCTGCGAATCGGTATCGGAGTTGCCGTAGCTGAGGGTCATCACCGCGCCGTCTTTGGTATTTAGCGCCTGCGTCAGGCCGGGCGCCTTCGTCCCGTTAGCGATGATCTGGCTGCTGTGCGCATGATCCGCCGTCACCACCACCAGCGTATTGCCCTCTGCGCGCGCAAACGCGAGCGCCTGCTGCACCGCCTCGTCGAGATCCACGGTTTCACCGATCTGCCCGCACGGGTTCGCCGCGTGATCCTGTTTATCTATGGACGCGCCTTCGACCTGCAGGAAGAAGCCGTTCGGATTGGTTTTCAGCAGATCGATCGCTTTGGCGGTCATCTGCGACAGCGTCGGGGTGGCGACCGGGCGATCTTTGTTCACCTCGCAGGTCACTGCTGCTTGCTCGATGTTGCCATAATGACTCGCCTTCGGCCCTTTCCAGCGCACCGGCATATTGCCGTCGGCAAACAAACCGAGCAGCGGTTTGTCTTTGTCGGCCGCGGTAACGGCGTTGAGTCCCTGCCAGTCGCTCACCAGCTGGTATCCCAGCGCCTGCGCCTGTTCACGCAGCGTTTTGCCCTGGTAGTCGCCCGCTTTCGCCACCTCGTTAAAGGATTTCGCGCCGCCGCCCAGTACGACGTCGGCGCGGGTTTTCAGTATCTGCTCGCTGATTGAGCCTTTACCGCCCTGCTCCAGCGCGTTGCTGGCGCACAGCTCGCTGGTTTCCTCCGGGCCGTAGCATTTGCGGCTGGTGACGTGCGCCATCAGCGCAGCGGGCGTGGCGTCCTGCAGCTCGGCGGTGGAGACGTTGCCGGTCGCTTTGCCTGCCGCTTTGGCGATCTCCAGCAGGGTTTGCTGATCCTTGCCGTTGACGTCAACGCCGATGGCACCGTTATAGCTCTTGGTGCCGGTGGCCCACGCGGTGGCGGATGCGGCGGAATCGGTCACGTAATCCGGCTTATGGGTTTTCTTGTCCAGCGAGTAATGGGTGTACTGGCCGGTAAGCGGCAGCGCATCAATGCCTTTAAAGAAACCGCCTGCGCCCTCGGCCAGGTTACGCGCGGCGGTAATTTCCGAATCGCCCATGCCGTCGCCAATCAGCAGAATAACGTTTTTCGCCGTAGTATTGCGCAGCGACGCTTTCAGCGCCTCGGTCTGGTCGCCCGTCAGGCGACGCGCGCCGCCGTGCTGGGTAATGTCGCCGGTGGCGGCGCGCATGTAGCCTGCGTCTGCAGGCGCGCTGGTGGTTTCAGCGTGCGCTGAGAGGCTAACCAGTGAGGCAAGAAGCGATAAAGTGAAGAGGCGCATCGGTTTCATCTTGTGTTCCCTTATAAGAAAAATTTACCAGAAGTTTCAGGGGGTAAGTCTGTGATGCTTTGGTGACATTTTTGTGGCTGAGAGATTTCTTTTTGATGACAATATGACCGGAACGCGCAGGGATAAATCGATTCGAACAGAGCTTAAGCGGATAGAAAAAAAGAGAAAAATAGTGCTTGACCCTTTTGGGCCGACTCCCTATAGTAGCGCCCCGTTGACCCAGCAAGGTCAGCGGAAAAAATGTGGTGAGGTGTCCGAGTGGCTGAAGGAGCACGCCTGGAAAGTGTGTATACGGCAACGTATCGGGGGTTCGAATCCCCCTCTCACCGCCACAAATTGCAGAGAAAAGCCTGAGCGAAAGTTCAGGCTTTTTTCGTTTATATTCCTCGATGAGAGGGGTATGAGAACCCCCGCCGGGGTTCGACAACGGGCGCAGCCCGTTGGACAGCGGAGCCTGCGACGCTGCCCGCAGGGCGAGCGCAGCGAGTCAATCCCCCTCTCACCGCCACAAATTGCAGAGAAAAGCCTGAGCGAAAGTTCAGGCTTTTTTCGTTTATATTCCTCGA